>JANPCW010000421.1:0-9035 GCA_031431155.1 Janthinobacterium sp.
GCTTGACAAACTGGAAGCGTTCGCCAGTTTCCACGGGCCCGCGTTTTACGGCCTGCCACGCAATACCGACAGCGTCACCCTGAAGCGCGAGACATGGACCTTGCCGGCCTCGCTTGCGCTGGCCGATGCGCGCGTGGTACCCCTCAATGGCGGCGAACAGATCAACTGGAAGCTGGTTTAGGCAGCGCCGATGCTGGCAACAATAGACTGGTCGCGTCCTTGGTATGCCTCGGTATTGAGCACGGCCCGCAAACTCGATCCTGCGGTAGCGCCGATCGCCGGCTTGAACGCTTTGGCCGCGGCGCAGAAATTGTGCAATCAGCGTGGCATGCCGCTGTCGTTCGTGCCTCAGAGCGCGCTGCCCGAAGGCACCGCCTACGAAGCGTTTATCGGCGCCAGCGGTAGCGTGCCAACCCGGGACAATCTGCATGATTTCTTCAATGCGCTGGTCTGGCTCAGCTTCCCGCGCATCAAACAGCAGCTAAACGCGCTGCAGGCGGCCCAAATCGCGCTGGCCGGCGTGGGCAAGTCGCGCGGCGCGGCCCGCGATGGCGCTACCATCTTTGACGAGAACGCGGCCTTGCTGGTGGTGCGCGACGCGCCGACCGGCCATGCGCTGGTGCTGGCACTACGCAGCCACGACTGGTGTGCCGCTCTTAGCGCGCAGCGCGCGGCATTTGGGCCCGACGCCCAAGTCTGGCTGTTCGGCCACGCCTTGATGGAAAAGCTGGTGGCGCCGTACAAGGCGATCACGGCGCATACCCGCGTGGTGCTCGCCGACGACGCATTCTTTGCGCTCGGCCACGACGCAAGGCGCACCTGGATCGACGCCCGTGTCGCGCAGGAGCTTGCGCTCGATGGTCTGAGCACGGCAAGCTTTACACCGCTGCCGGTGCTTGGGGTGCCGGGCTGGTGGCTTGGACAGGATGAGGCGTTCTATCGGGACGCGGCAGTATTCAGGCCAAAGAGAATAGCCACCCAATAAAACGCGCGGCCCGGTTTGCGCTACACTTGGCGTTTGTCCTCTGGATCAAGCCATGCTTACCGTCTCCCGCGCGCCCAACCTGAAAACCGTGCTGCTTGCCAGCGGCGTTGTCCTGACGCTGGCGATGGGCATGCGCCACGGGCTGGGGTTCTGGATGCAGCCGATCTCGCAGGCGCACGGCTGGACCCGCGAAACGTTTTCGCTGGCGCTGGCGGCGCAAAACCTGATGTGGGGTGTGTTCGGCCCGTTCGCGGGGATGGCTGCGGATCGTTTCGGCACCATGCGCATCGTCATCTTTGGCGCGCTTTGCTATGCGGCGGGCCTGGTCTGGATGGCGCTGGTGAACGATCCGACCCTGTTCATCGCCGGCTCGGGGATTTTGATCGGCGCCGGCTTGTCATGCACGGCATTCGGTGCCATCAGCGGCATCATCGGCCGCAGCGCTCCGCCGGAACAGCGCTCCTGGGCCTTCGGGCTGTCCTCTGCGGCCGGCTCATTCGGACAATTCGTGATGATGCCGGTCGAGCAGCAGCTCATTTCGAGCGCCGGCTGGCAGGGCGCGTTCTATCTGCTGGGCGCGCTGCTGTTGCTGGCCATGATCCCGATGGCGTTTTACTTGCGCGAGCCGCCGTTTGAGCACGGCAGCGGGCCGCAGCAAAGCATCGCCCACGCGATGCGCGAGGCAGTTGGCAACCGCTCGTTCCGGTTTCTTGTGGCCGGCTATTTCGTGTGCGGCTTCCAGGTGGTGTTCATCGCGGTGCATTTGCCGGCTTACCTGAAGGACAAGGGCATCGTTGATCCCAATGTGGCGGTGGTCGCGCTGGCGCTGATCGGCCTGTTCAATATTTTCGGCTCCTACTATGCCGGAAAGCTGGGCGGCATTCTGCCCAAGCGTTATTTACTGTCGTCGATTTACCTTGGCCGCGCGCTCATCATTTCGCTGTTTCTGCTGGCGCCCCTGTCGTCCTGGTCGGTGTATGTGTTCGCCAGTGCGATGGGCTTGCTGTGGCTGTCCACGGTGCCGCTGACGAACGGTTTGATCGCCGGGATCTTCGGGGTGAAGCATTTGTCGATGCTGGCCGGGATGGTGTTTTTCTCGCATCAGCTGGGCAGCTTCCTGGGCGTCTGGCTGGGAGGATATTTGTACACCAAGCAGGGCAACTACAACACGGTGTGGATGATCACGATCGCGCTGGGCGTGTTCGCTGCGCTGATGAATTTGCCGGTCGACGAGCGCGCGCTCAAACGCGAGCCGGCGCTGGCATGACGGCCATGCCGCCGCGCCTGAAATGGTGGTTGATCCGGGTGGGCATTGCGCTCGGGTTGGCGCTGGTGTTCCTGTCCTATCTGCGCACCAGCTTCATGCTTGATCTGGCCAACCGCTTCTTCATGTGCTTTTAACCGCGCCTCCGCGCGAATAAGCTAAGCCATGTAGGGCGGATGAGCGCCGGTGACCGGCCGCAATCCGCCGTATGCTCGCATAGATTGGCGGATAACGCTGCGCTCATCCGCCCTACGATTGCGCTGGCTGGTAACACTACACTTTGAGGAAGTCTTCGCGCCCGCCTAGCCAGCGCGCCAGATGGGCCTCGACGGTCGCGCCGTTGTCCGCGCTCAGTTCGTGCAGCAGCGAATGGGCCACATCGCGCGCCTGATCGACCAGCCACTGATCGGTCTCCAGATCGGCGAAGCGCAGCATGGCCTGGCCCGACTGGCGCGCGCCGAGAAATTCGCCGGGGCCGCGAATCTCCAGGTCGCGCCGGGCGATCTCGAAGCCGTCGGTGGTCTCGCGCATCGTCATCAGGCGTTGTCGCGCAACCCCTCCTAACGGGCTTTGGTACAGCAACAGGCAGACGCTGGCCGCCGACCCGCGCCCGACCCGCCCGCGCAACTGATGCAGCTGCGACAGGCCAAAGCGCTCGGCGTGTTCGATCACCATCAGCGACGAATTGGGCACGTCGACGCCCACTTCGATCACCGTGGTCGCGACCAGCACGTCGATCTCGCCTCTGGAAAACGCATCCATCACGTCCTGTTTCTCGCCCGCCTTCAGGCGCCCATGCACCAGCCCGACCTGCAGGTCCGGCAAGGCGGCGGCCAGCATCGCGTGGGTGTCGGTGGCCGTTTGCAGCTGCAAGGCTTCCGACTCCTCGATCAGGGGACACACCCAGTAGGCCTGGCGTCCTTCAAGTGCGGCGGCATGCACCCGCTCAATGACCTCGTCGCGCCGGTTCTGGTCGATTGCGCGCGTGACGATCGGCGTGCGCCCGGGCGGCAGCTCGTCGATCACGGACACTTCCAGGTCGGCGTAATAGGTCATCGCCAGCGTGCGCGGAATCGGGGTGGCCGACATCATGAGCTGATGCGGCACGCCGCCGTCGTCGTCGCCCGTGCCGCCCTTGTTGCGCAAGCTGAGGCGCTGGCCGACCCCGAATCGGTGCTGCTCGTCGACAATGACCAGCCCCAGGCGCGAGAACTGCACCGCCTCCTGGATCAGCGCGTGGGTGCCGATCACCAGTTGCGCCTGGCCCGATTCGATCATGGCCTGCGCCGCCGCCTTGTCTTTTTTCTTTAGGCTGCCGGTTAGCCAGGCCACTGTCACGCCGAGCGGTTCCATCCATGCGGCGATCTTGCGAAAGTGCTGGTCGGCCAAAATTTCGGTCGGCGCCATCAGCGCCGCCTGAAAGCCGCTGTCGATCGCTTGTGCTGCCGCCAGCGCCGCCACCACGGTTTTGCCGCTGCCCACATCGCCCTGCAGCAAGCGCTGCATCGGATACGGATGGCGCAGGTCGGCGCGGATTTCGCTCAGTACCCGTTGCTGGGCGCCCGTCAGCTTGAAGGGCAGGGCGGCCAGGAAAGCGGCCGATACGGTGCCGATGAGCGGCAGCGCCGCCGCACCTTTCGAGCGGCGCGCCCGTTGCGCGCGCTTGAGCGACAACTGTTGCGCCAGCAGTTCGTCAAATTTCATGCGCACCCACGCCGGGTGCGAACGGTCCGCCAGCGCGCTTTCGTCGATCTGGGGCGGCGGATTGTGCAGCAATCTGACCGCCGGCTCGAAGTCGGACAGGCGCATGCTCTGTTTCAGCTCCGGCGGCAGGGTGTCGGTCCAGTCGACGCGTCCCATCGCGTCCGCGATCGCACGCCGCAACACCGGCTGCGACAAGCCTTCTCCAGCCGGATAAACGGGGGTGAGCACGGTGGGCAGCGGCGCGCCTTCATTGATCACCTTGTACGATGGATGCACCATCTCGGCGCCGAAAAAACCATGTTTCAGCTCGGCGCGGGCGCGCATCCGGGTTCCGACCGCCAATTGCTTAAGCTGGCTGCCATAGAAATTCATGAAGCGCAGCTGCAGGTTTCCGCTGTCGTCCGCTATGGTCACCAGCAATTGGCGGCGCGGGCGGTAGGAAATCTCGCAGCTGGTCACCACGCCTTCCACCTGCGACTGCTCGCCGCCGCGCAGGCATGCGTCCCGGATCGAGATCACCTGCGTCTCGTCCTCGTAGCGCATCGGCAGGTGCAGCACCAGATCCATGTCGGTGCGCAAGCCCAGCTTGGCGAGTTTGCTCTCGCTGGTGGCGGTCTTTTTCGCAGTTTTTTGCTTCGGAGCAGGCATATCGGGTCAGGTGCGGGGCGCTAGCGTAAAATAGAGGGTTGGCTGACGCGCCAGATGCGCGCCAAGGCGGAGCCGATATTGTACGGCCTGCGCACGGATGGGGCGCGGGCCTCGCGAGCCATGCGCGCTGCCCCGGCACATTTTTGGACTCAACTCAGAATTAGCCTCAACTCATATTAGACTCAGACCCAAGCCCATGTATTCGCTTTCCGATTTCGATTTTAACTTGCCGCAGGAACGCATTGCGCAAACTCCCTTGTCCGAGCGCAGCGCGTCGCGGCTGCTGCATGTGCATGGCGCTGACCAATTGACCGACCGCAGCTTCGCCGACATCGCCAACTTGCTCCAAGCCGGTGACGTGCTGGTCATGAACGACACTCGGGTGCTCAAGGCGCGCTTTTTTGGCGTTAAGCAAACCGGTGGAAAAGTCGAAGTGCTGGTCGAACGCGTCCTCGACAACCGGACTGTGCTGGCCCAAGTGCGGGCCTCCAAATCGCCACTGGCGGGCAGCACGATGCGGCTGGCCGATGCGTTCGAGGTCACCGTTGGCGCGCGCGCTGGCGAGTTCTTCACCCTCAATTTTGAGGCCGATGTGCTTGACCTGATTGAAGCGCACGGGCGCTTGCCGCTGCCGCCCTACATCGAGCACGACGCCGATGCATTCGACGAGACCCGCTACCAGACCGTGTATTCGAAGGAGCCGGGCGCTGTGGCCGCGCCGACCGCAGGCCTGCATTTCGATCAGGCGCTGCTCGATAAGCTGAGCGCCAACGGCGTGCAGTTTGCGTATGTGACCCTGCACGTGGGCGCCGGCACCTTTCAGCCGGTGCGCACCGAGGTGCTGGCCGAGCACAAGATGCACACCGAGTGGTACACGGTGCCGCAGGCAACTGTGGATGCGGTGCGCGCGGCGCAAAACCGGGGGCGCGCGGTGGTGGCGGTGGGCACCACCAGCCTGCGCGCACTGGAATCGGCGTCGCAGTCGGGGGCGCTGGCCGCCGGCAGTGCCGATACCGCCCTGTTCATTACCCCTGGCTATCAGTTCAAAACCGTCACGCGTTTGATTACCAATTTCCATTTGCCCAAGTCGACGCTGTTGATGCTGGTGTCGGCCTTTGCCGGTTACCAGCAGATCCGTGCGGCGTATGCGCATGCCATCGAACAGAAGTACCGCTTTTTTAGTTATGGCGACGCGATGTTGCTTAGCACCACGGCAAGCTCGCCAACCTAAGGTAGCAAACACGCGCCAAACCCGCATCAAGGATAGAACATGTTGGATTTCAAATTACTCAAGACCGATGAAAGCGGCCACACCAAGGCGCGCCGCGGTCGCCTGACGCTCAACCATGGCGTCATCGAAACGCCGATTTTCATGCCGGTCGGCACTTACGGCACGGTCAAGGCCATGTCGCCGGTCGAACTCAAGGAAATCGGCTCGCAGATCATCCTGGGCAACACCTTCCACCTGTGGCTGCGCCCGGGCAACGACATCGTCGCCAAATTCGGCGGCTTGCATCATTTCATGGGCTGGGACAAGCCGATCCTGACCGATTCCGGCGGTTTTCAAGTGTTTTCGCTCGGCGCGATGCGCAAGATCACCGAACAGGGCGTGCATTTTTCGTCGCCGATCAATGGCGACAAGCTGTTTTTGTCGCCCGAAGTGTCGATGCAGATCCAGCGCGTGCTCAATTCCGACATCGCCATGCAGTTTGACGAGTGCACGCCCTACGAAATCGAGGGCCGTCCCGCCACCGCTGCCGAGGCCGAGCAATCGATGCGCATGTCGCTGCGCTGGGCCCGGCGCTCGATGGATGAATTTAACGCCGGCGAGAATCCGAACGCGCTGTTCGGCATTGTCCAGGGCGGCATGTTCGAGAACCTGCGCGACGAATCGCTGGGCGGCCTGGAGGAGATCGATTTCCCCGGGATCGCCATCGGCGGCCTGTCGGTCGGCGAGCCCAAGGAAGACATGATGCGTATGCTGGCCCACATCGGCCCGCGCCTGCCGGCCCACAAGCCGCACTACCTGATGGGCGTGGGCACGCCGGAAGACCTGGTGGCCGGGGTGGCGAACGGGATCGACATGTTCGACTGCGTGATGCCGACCCGCAATGCGCGCAATGGCTGGCTGTTTACCCGCTTTGGCGACATCAAGATCAAGAACGCGCGCTACAAGGACGACCAGTTGCCGCTCGATGAAACCTGCGAGTGCTATGCTTGCCGAAATTTTTCGCGCGCTTACTTGCATCATTTGCACCGTTCCAAAGAAATTTTGGGCGCGCGCCTGAATACGATCCACAATCTTCACTACTATTTGCGCCTGATGGGCGAGATGCGTGCCGCCATCGACGCCGACCGATTCTTCGCGTTCACCCTGCAATTCAAGGCCGAGCGCTCACGCGGCGCGTAGCGCTGCACGAGATTTATGAGGCTTAAATGGCCAAGGGCGCCTTCCGCGCACCCTCCAGTGCTAGAATACAGCGCTATTTTTATCAACTAATAACAGGAGTTCATGTGTTCATTTCCAACGCTTACGCCCAATCCCCGCTCGACGCAATCGGTTTGAGCGGCAATTTGACCAGCTTCTTGCCTTTGGTATTGATGTTTGTGGTCATGTATTTCCTGATGATCCGCCCCCAGCAAAAACGCGCCAAAGAACAAAAAGCAATGATGGACGCGCTCGCCAAGGGTGACGAAGTGGTGACCGCCGGTGGCATGTTGGGCAAGGTCGTCAAGGTCAACGACAGCTATGTGACCGTGGAAGTGGCGGCCAGCACCGAAATCGTCGTGCAGAAAAATTCCATCACCATGTTGTTGCCAAAGGGCACCATCAAAGCACTGTAAGCGCAGGTGGTTTACCATCTCGCTATGCATGGCGCCGCAGCCGACGCCCAACACTGAACTTTGATCCAATATGAATCGCTATCCTGTCTGGAAATACATTCTCATCGTCGTTGCGCTGGTAATGGGCGCTCTGTACTCGGCGCCCAATTACTTCGGTGAATCACCGGCGCTGCAGGTGACGAGCGGCAAAGCCACCGTCAAAGTGAGCAGCGCGCTGATGCCGTTGGTCGAGCAGGCGTTGCAGAAAGACAAGATTGCGGCAACTGGCATCAGTTTCGATGGCACTGGCACCCATGCATCGGTGCGCGCGCGCTTTGCCGATCCCGACACCCAGTTCAAGGCAAAATCGGTGCTGGAGCGCGAGTTGAACGCGGATCCGGCCGATCCGACTTATCTGGTGACAGTCAATCTGCAGCCCAATACGCCGAAATGGATGACCAAGCTGAACGCGCTGCCGATGTATCTCGGGCTCGACTTGCGCGGCGGCGTGCATTTCCTGATGCAGGTCGACATCAAGGCCGCCCTGTCCAAGCGGGTTGCGGGGATCCAGGCGAGTGCGCGCAGCATCTTGCGCGACAAGAACGTGCGCCATGCCGGGATCGAGCGTGTCGGCGACACCATCGAGATTAAATTTCGCGATGCGGAAACCCGCACCCAAGCGAAAAAAGTGTTGTCGAGCCAATTGTCCGACCTGGCGTTTGCCGACGCGGCCGACGGCGCCGACCTGAAGCTGCTGGTGACCCTCAAGCCGGCGTCGCTCAAGCAAACCATCGACGGCGGCGTCAAGCAAAACATCGCCACCCTGTCCAAGCGCGTCAACGAACTGGGCGTGGCCGAACCGATCATCCAGCAGCAAGGCGCAGATCGGATCGTCGTTCAGTTGCCAGGTGTGCAAGACGTGGCGCGTGCCAAGGCCATCATCGGGCGCACCGCCACCCTCGAAGTGCGTCTGGTCGATGAAACGATCACGCCCGGCACCGAAATGTCGGCGGCGGTTCCCTTCAATTCGGAACTGTTCACCGTTGGCAAGGGCGTGCCGGTCATCCTGTCCAAGGACGTTATCCTGAGCGGCGAATATATTTCCAGCGCGACCGCCAGTTTCGACCAGAACCAGCAACCTGCGGTCAGTATCGACCTGAACGGCGATGGCGGGCGCAAGATGCGCGAAGCAACCCGCGACCGCGTCGGCAAGCGCATGGCGATCGTGTTGTTTGAAAAGGGCAAGCCGGAAGTGTTGTCGGTGGCCACCATCCAGAGCGAGCTCGGTTCATCGTTCCAGATCACCGGCATGGGCGCGGCAGAAAACTCGACCGAGTTGGCACTGTTGCTGCGCTCGGGCGCGCTGTACGCACCGATGGAAGTGATCGAAGAACGTACCATCGGGCCGCAATTGGGCGCCGAAAACATCAAAAAGGGCCTGTATTCGACCGTGTATGGTTTCGCGGCGATCGCCGTGTTCATGATGCTGTACTACATGCTGTTTGGCTTCTTTAGCGTGCTGGCGCTGGGCTTCAACCTGTTGCTCTTGATCGCGCTGCTGTCCATGCTGCAAGTGACCTTGACCCTGCCCGGTATCGCCGCCATCGCGCT
>JANPCW010000422.1:0-6827 GCA_031431155.1 Janthinobacterium sp.
CACCCATATGTATAGCATCGCGCGCGGCGAATGGGCCGAGGTGAAAGCGCAATTACGGTACCGGCTGGAGCGACCTTAAGATGCTGATCGATTTCTTCTTCGCCTTGAAAAACGCCAAAATTCCCGTCACGATCAATGAATTTTTGACCTTGCTGGAGGCGCTGCAAAAGAACGTGGTCGGCCCGTCGATGGACGATTTTTATTACGTGTCGCGCCTGACCCTGGTCAAGGACGAGGCCAACTTCGACAAGTTCGACCGCGCCTTCGGCCAGTATTTCAAGGGCATCCAAGGCGCGTTCGAGAACAACGCGGCGATCCCGCTCGACTGGCTGATCAAGCGCATGCAGCGCGAATTGACCGCCGAGCAAAAAGCGCAGCTGGAAAAATTCGGCTACGACAAGCTGATGGATCGCTTGACCGAGTTGCTCAAGGAACAACACGAGCGGCACGAAGGCGGCAGCAAATGGATAGGCACCGGCGGCACCTCGCCGTTCGGCCATGGCGGCACCAATCCGGAAGGCATCCGGATCGGCGGCGCGGGCGGCAACCGCACCGCGGTCAAGGTATGGGAGGCGCGCGCCTACCAGGACTATGACGCCGAGCGCGAACTGGGCACCCGCAACATCAAGATCGCACTGCGCCGCTTGCGCAAGTTCGCGCGCGAAGGCGCCGAAGACGAGCTAGCGCTGGACGCGACCATCCGCGCCACGGCCAGCAACGCCGGCTACCTCGACATCCGGATGCAGCCCGAGCGCAAGAACAAGATCAAGGTCTTGATGCTGCTCGACGTTGGCGGCACGATGGATGACCATATCGAGCGCACCGAGGAATTGTTTTCGGCAGCCAAGACCGAATTCAAGCACATGGAATTTTTTTACTTCCATAACTGCGTCTACGATTACCTGTGGAAAAATAACCGGCGCCGCAACGCCGAGCGCTTCCCGACCTGGGACATCTTGCGCAAGTATCCGCCCGACACCAAGCTGATCTTCGTGGGCGACGCCACCATGAGTCCCTACGAAGTGCTGCAAGCCGGTGGCTCGGTCGAGTACAACAACGAGGAAGCCGGCGCCACCTGGCTGGCACGCTTTACCAATGCGTTCCCGAAATTCATCTGGCTCAATCCGGAACCGGAAGGCATCTGGCAATACCGGCAATCGATCGCAGTGATCCGGCAACTGATGAATAACCGGATGTTTTCGCTCACGCTCGAAGGGCTGGAGCGCGGCATGCGCCTGCTCAGCAAATAAGGCGGCCAGCGCGCGCGGTGCGCGCTGCCTCCCAACAATTCCAAACATTAAAGGAACACTATGCACGATTTGTTTGTGATTGCGGCCGATCTTGCCTGGCCATTTGCGATCGCCGTCGCCTGGCTGGTGGGCGAATTCGGCCACCGCTGGACCGGCTTGCCAAGAATTAGTTTTTACGGCATGGTCGGCTTCGCGTTCGCCCAGACCCAGGCCGGCGTGCTGCCGTCCGCCGGGCCCGGCGCCGCCCTGCTACTGGCCGACATCGCATTCGGCCTGATCCTGTTCGAACTGGGTTACCGCATCAACTTGCGCTGGCTGCGCAACAACCCTTGGCTAGGGGTGGCCGGCCTGGTCGAGTCCAGCGCCACCTTCGCCGTCGTCTATTGCATCGCCGCCTCGTTTGGCACCTCGATCACCACCGCCCTGCTGTTGGCGTCGCTGGCCATGTCGACCTCGCCGGCCACGGTCATGCGCGTGATCAATGAGGAACGCAGTTCCGGCCAGGTCACCGAGCGCGTGCTGCATTTATCGGCCCTCAATTGCGTGCTGGCCGTGTTCACCTTCAACGTCATCGTCGGCTTTTGGATCTTCGACACCTCAGGGGACTTGGTCGGCGCCACCTTTGATAGTCTGATCGTGTTGGTGGCATCGGTCGCGCTGGGCGGACTGTTCGGCATGGTAGTGCCGGCCATGCTGCGCGTGCTGGGCAACCTGAGCAAGGATGCCACGGTCGCGTTTGCCCTGTCGGTCATCTTGCTGGTTGCAATCACGGCCAGCATTAAGCTGTCGCCGGTGTTGGCAACGCTTGCCTTCGGCCTGGTGGCGCGCCACCGGCGCGTTGCGTTGAGCCAAACCGAGCGCAGTTTCGGCGCGCTCGGCGAAGTATTGACCGTGCTGCTGTTCGTGTTCGCCGCCTCGACCCTGGAGTGGCAACAGATCACGGCCGGGCTGGCCCTGGCGCTGGCCGTGGTGCTCGGACGTTTCGTGAGCAAGACCCTGGGCGTTACCGCTTTTTCGCACGTGAGCGGCATTTCGTGGCGCAAGGGTGCGCTCACCGGGCTCGCCCTGGCGCCGGTGTCGGTGTTCGCGATCCTGTTGCTGGAGCACGCCCGCCAAAGGGGAGTCAATCTGCCGCAGCAATTGTATGCGCTGGCCGCGGTCACCTTGCTGCTCGAAGTACTGGGCCCCATCATCGTCCAGCGCGCCCTGATCTGGGCCAAAGAGACCCCCACTACGGAGAAATAAATGCCTCTCGAACCCTTCGCCCAATCGGACGCGCTCACCTTCGGGGTCGAGCTGGAACTGCAATTGGTCAGCCTGTCCGATTTCGACCTGACCGCGGCCAGCCCCGACTTGCTGCACCTGCTCGCCCGCAAGCCGTTCCCCGGCAACGTGACCCCGGAAATCACCGAAAGCATGATCGAAATTAATTCGGTGGTGCATACCAACCACACCGAACTGGTGGCCCAGTTGCGCGAGATTCGCGACACCCTGGTGGCGGCCGGCGACACCCTCAATATCGGCATCTGCGGCGGCGGCACCCACCCGTTCCAGCACTGGACGGCGCGCAGGATTTACGCCAAGCCGCGCTTCCAGGAGATCTCGGCCCTGTACGGCTATCTGGCCAAGCAGTTCACCATCTTCGGGCAGCACGTGCACATCGGCTGCGCCTCGGGCGACGACGCCATGTTCCTGCTGCATGCGCTGAACCGTTACGTGCCCCATTTCATCGCCTTGTCGGCCTCATCGCCCTTCGTTCAGGGGCGCGATACTCAGTTCGACTCGGCCCGCCTGAACTCGGTGTTCGCGTTTCCGATGAGCGGACGGGCCCCGTTCACCTTGCGCTGGGACGAGTTCGCCGACGTCTATTTCGCGAAGATGGAAAAGACCGGCATCATCAAGAGCATGAAGGATTTTTACTGGGATATCCGGCCCAAGCCGGAATTCGGCACCATCGAACTGCGGGTGTGCGACACGCCGCTGACGGTGGAACGGGCGGCCGCGCTGGCAGCCTACCTGCAGGCACTGTGCCGTCATTTGCTCGAGCGCAGGGAAGCCGCGCCGGTCGAGGATGATTACCTGGTATACAACTACAACCGTTTCCAGGCTTGCCGCTTCGGGCTGGACGGCGCCATCGTGCATCCGAAAACCTATGAAACGCGCTCGTTGCGTGAGGATATCCTGGCCACCTTGCAGATGCTGGAGCCGCACGGCGCGGCGCTGGCCAGCACGGCGGCCTTGCACGACTTGGCCAGCGTTGCAGGCGGCGCCAGCGATGCGCACTACCTGCGCCAGGAATATGCGCGCCAAGGCAGCGCCGAGGGCATGGTCGATGCCGCGATCGGCCGTTTTCGCGGCGCCAAGGACTAGAGCTAGAAGCGGGTCTCGCGCGCGGCGCGCAGGAAGGTGTCCAGGATCGGCGTGCAATCGAGCAATTCGGTGCCCCCGGCCTGGTGGAACTCGGGATGCCACTGCAAACCCATCACGAAGCCGGCCTTGCGGTAGCGGATCGCCTCGATGATATTGTCGCCTTGGGAAAACGCTTCCACCACGATGTCGCGCCCCAGATCCTTGACGGCCTGATGGTGAATCGAATTGACCAGCGCGTCCTGTTGGCGCGGATACAGCCCCGCCAGGGTCGACCCCTGGGGAAAGTGAATCGTGTGGCGGTGCCTGTCATACAGGTCATTGACGTGTTCGCTTGCGCTCGGCATTTCCGAAGCAATGTCTTGGTACAAGGTGCCACCGAACGCCACATTGATCAACTGGCAGCCGCGGCAAATCCCCAACACCGGTTTGCCGGCGTCCACGAATTCGTGCAGTAACTCGAGTTCATAGACGTCGCGCGCCCGGTCGCCATTCCATTCGGGCCGGGTCGCCACTTCCGAGTAGGTTTGGGGCGAAACGTCGGCCCCGCCCTGCATCACGAGCCCATCCAGATGCTTGGCATAATGGCGCAAGGTGATATTGCCCGGATGCAGCATCCCTCTCGTGTTGACGGTCGGAATCATGAACACCAGCACATCGCGCGACATCACCCACTGGGCGATCGACTCTTCCAGGTATTGCAGGTTCTTGCTGCGCAATCCGGTCGAGCCCGGCTCCGGGTGAAAAATCCGGGCCGAGACGCCGATCCGCAAGGTGCGGCGCATGAAATTGCGGCTGGCCTTGTCCACCACCGCGCGGTAGCGCCCGAGCACGACGCGCCAAGCAAGGGCGAACGGGGTATCGTTGTCTTTCAGGTAGCGCGGCGGCATGTCGTCCGGCCGTTCCGGAACCCGAGGTGGAGCTAACCCGGCGGGCGCCGTTGGCTCGGTGGCAGCCGCCGGATCTTCCCGGGCCGGGTTGGCCGGATGGGCAGGCTTGTTTTCGGTAAAGGGCATCGTCGGTCTGAGAACGGTAAATGCAAGGCCTTTAATATAAGGCGGGTTGACCGCGCGCACGATTCGATTTTGTAAGCAAATCTCCTGCGTCGCGCCTAGCGCAGCGCCGCTAGCGAACCAAACCATGCCGTTTCGAGCGCCTTGTACCTGCCGCGCTTGATAATGATGGCGTAGCCCGAATTGAATTTTTCCAGGTAATTGGCGCCGTCGGGCGATTTCTGGGTGAAGGCGAGATACAGGCCTGGCGTGGCGACCATACCCACATCCCGGAACTTGCCGCCAAACTCAGCCGGATACCGTGCAAACACCATTTTGGCGCTCTTTTCTTCTGCCGCCATGTATTGCATGCGTCCGGCCAGCAGTTTGCGAAAGCCCTGGTCGTTCCTGTTGCTCACTTCACGCCGAACCTTGGCGTTGAGGTCAAACTCGTCACCGTATTGATAGCCGCGGGTCACCCCCACCGTTTTCCCTTCCAGGCTGCCGGCAGTCAAGCCGCGCTCGCCCGAGCGGGCCAATGCGTAAACCTTCATGCGCGCCTTGAACAGGGGCACCGTGGACCACAGGTAGTAATCGGCGATCAGGCGGTTCGGGACGGCGCCCAGACAGCCGGCCAGTGTGCCCAGCTTGGCCATGGCCATGCAGCGCACATAGGGAAGGGCAACAAACTTGACCTCGACGTCGACCGCCGCGAACGATTCGCGCACCAGGTCCGCCGCAAATCCGCGCGTTTGGCCATTCATGATCGATGAGTAAGGCGCCCAATCGTCTTCCACGCCGATAGTGACGGTCTGGGCCGCAGCCCCGGTGCAAGCCACAAGGGCAACAACTGGCACGAACAGCTTCATCATATTATCGTTAAATCCAAGCAATGAAATATCCTCGCGCGCCCGTCAAAATTGCTCGAGTGCCATGATTTTCTGGATGGCCGACAACAGGTGCTGGTCCGCCGCAGGCTTGTGCAGCGATCCCTCGACGCCTGCCGCGCGTGCCATTTGCGGGTCGTACTCGAACGCGGCGTCGATCAGGAATACGATCGCGGTGCGGCTGGTCGTCTCCAGGGCCTTGACCGCGGCCGACAGTTGGTAAGGATCGAGCCCGGGCGTTGCGGTGTTGATCAGAATCGCCGCTACCGGCTTGTCGCGGCACATCTGAACGGCGGCAGCGGCGTTATCCACCCACTCGGTGGCAATGTTGTATCTACTCAACAATTTTGCCACGTGGGCGCAAGATACCGCGCTGACGTCCACCATCAACAGCGCGCCGCGTGGCGGGGCGCGCCGCATCCGCTGGTAATGGGCGGGGTCGGTCAAGTCGAAATCGAGCCGCTCGCCCCGGCGCCGCTCGGTCACGACCGGCAAGCCATGCGCTGCAATGCGCGAGACGGCATCGGCCCGTTTGTCGATCAAGTGCGCCAATTGGACGAACACCTTATCCCAGTCGAGCGGACGGTCCGCATGCGGGTGCGGCAACGCGACCAATCCTGCGCCCACGATCAGGGCCGGGCGCATGTCGCTTGGGCCGGCGGCCGACAGCAGCGCCAGTGTCTTGAGCTCGTCGCCATTGGCGATGAACAGGTCCGGGTCTTGCAAGCTGTGCTCGGGCAGGCAAGCATAAGCAGGGCCGTCCGCTGGCGCTTGCTCCAACCTTTCCGCAATCGTGCGTTGTTCTGTGGCACTAAAGCCGATCAGGCGCACGCCGAATGGAAACTTGCTCAAATTCATATTTTCTCTTGCATTAAAATTAACCATGAATTGACGTGAATCGACCATGAATTGACCATAATAACCGCCCACGCACCCTGTCGCCGTTTTGTTGTCGTTTGTTACGTCGAATTTAACCACAATGCAACACGCCGCGGGCGGATCCGGGCGCGCGGCGTTGCAGCGCGGCACGTCGGAATGGCCTCCTTGCCCGCCGGATAAGGATAGAATGCGCAGGCATCCGCATATAACGACCGCAATTCTTATCAGCTTGAGCACGTATGGCCACTAAAAAACCCGCATCAGACTACAGCGAATCATCGATCCGCGTCCTCAAGGGACTGGAACCGGTCAAGCAACGCCCGGGGATGTACACCCGCACTGAAAATCCGCTGCACATTATTTGCGAAGTGATTGACAACGCCTCCGATGAGGCGCTGGGCGGGCATTGCCAGCACATCGCAGTGACGCTCAACGTGGACGGCAGCATCAGG
>JANPCW010000423.1:0-3172 GCA_031431155.1 Janthinobacterium sp.
GGACTGCCCGGCACGAACAGGGGATCGTCGGGCAGCAATGGAATAAAGACCGAGCCGTTGCCACCCTTGGTCACGAGATCGAGTCCGTGGTCGAAGAACTGGCCGAAGAAGGTGAACCACGAGTTGAACGGGGCCGAAAGGCCCACGTCCGTGGTGACATTTGGAATGAAGTTGACCGGGCGGTCGTCGGCCGTACCAAACTTGCCATCCAGGCCGGGACTCATCACGATCTGGGAGCCCGGAGTTGCGGCCGCCGCCGCGACGGCCGCCGGGTTGTTGGCGCGCGGGTCGACGATCAGGTTGGAGATCGTGCGCGGCGCCGTGTCGAAAACGGTGCCAGGTGTTTGCAAATAAGACGTCGAGATCGGGGGGGCATTGGCCGCGCCATTCGGATCGAAGCTGGTGCCGTCGGGATCGAATGTGATCGTGCGGAACACCGGCTTGGTCAGGCGCGGAAAAACCGTGTCGGCGGCGCCGAACTGGCTTTGTCCCGTCAGCAGGTCGTTAAACGATCCAGTGACCGTGCGCAGGCCGAAAGGCACAAACGAGTTCGGGAGCAGGCTTGCTAGCGGCTGGCCAGACGCGTGCGCCTCCGCGATACGGATTTGCTGAAGGATGAATTGCAGATCCGAGAGAATGAAATTGGCCATTTTAAGTTCCCCTTGGTAATGATCGTTGAAGTGACAAGTTTTTTTTATCCAGCATCCGCAATTCATGTGCGGTGGGAAGCGAAGATCCCTGTCATCAACATACTTGATCGCAATTGGTGGTGATACTGGACTCTGGTACACCTGTACTTCGGTACGGCTCAGCCGAATGCCAAATTTGGAAGCGGGTTGGAGAAACAGCGGTCGGCGCGGACCTGAAAAGGCCGGCTTGGGGAGGGCATACAGGAAGGATTACAGGCGTGCGCACCCGCTGGTGGGTGGCATTGACGTTCTAAGCGCGGCGACGCGGTACGTGCGCCCGCCGATGACACCGAAGGCCGGTGTTATTGATTTTGCAAACTGTCGTGCGCAGCTATGCGACGTGTTCGCGCTCGGTGTGCTCGTTGCCCATCACGCGCAGCGCCAGCATCAGCCGATCGGTGATGCCCAGCTTTCGGAAAATCTCGGTCAGGTGTGACTTGACGGTGCGTTCGGTAATGTCGAGCCGGCGCGCGATATGCTTGTTGCTGTTGCCGTCGCCGATCAGCGCGGCGATTTCCCGTTCGCGAAGCGTGAGTTCAACCAGCCCCGTGCCAACGGCGCGCTTGGGCGGCACGTCCAGGCGCGGCTGGATGCTCAGCTCATCGAGCAGCCGCAGCATCAAGGTCCGACGCATCCATAACTCGCCCTGCTGCACGGCCATGAAAATCGACCTGACCTGCTTTGCATCAATGTCGCGCCGACTGCAACCGCGCGCGCCGGCCTTGAACAGGCCCAGCTCCATGTCGTCCGACAGCGGATCGCTGAGCACGATGATTTTCAGATCGCGATGCAGGCGCAGCAAAGCCGCGATGCCGTTGTGCCCGCCGAAATTGGGGAGCTGAAAATCGAGAAAAACGATGCGCGGTTTGACGTGTATTAGCGCCTCCTTCATCGACCCGAAATCGGCGACCGTGAACATCATGCACAGTCCTTGCAAGCCTTGACTGCAGTGCTCGGTAACTTCGGGCGAATTGCTGGCGATCAGTATCATTTTTCTTGTCCCTGTGAACGTGAGAACACCGGATCGATGGCGATAAAAAAACAAATGGCCGCGGGTCGATCTTCTTGTATTTCCCATCGGCGCACCTCACTCCGTGTGCCTGTCATTTTGTCGTTCCATCAACTGGGAAAGATTTCTCTTAATGACATACAAAAAATACCCTGTAAGCAAGTGTGCTCCATTGATTATGGCCAAACAGTTGAGCGACGGAATCGGGATTTGTGGGTGGTTTGCGACACGCGGCACGGCCGGCCTGGCCGGCTTGGTCGGAAAGGATGACGCATGGGTCGTTGCCAGCGGCAACTTGCCATGGTCTGGACGAACGCAAACGCCGCCGGGCGGCAGCTGCACCGATTTTAGTATCGGTGCAGTCCGAAAAAACAGTTCGGCAAGCAGTCCAATAATGGGCAAACAAGGGCTAACCTAGGCCTTAGCGCGTCCCTTGCCGTTATTGCTCCTCTAATACACTGGGTCAGGCCGCGCCCAGAATCGTACTGACGATCTGCCGGGTCGAACTCAGCGAGGGCACCATGCACCAACGGTCGGCCGGCACCTTGCCGATGCGGACCATGCCGGTGTGCCGCCCAATCTCGGCATCGGCGACCGGATCGCTGTCGTAAAAACCGAGCTTCCTGCGAATGATCTCCATCTCCGCCGGCTTTCCGGTCAAGAAGGTCCAGCCGGGCTTGATGTCATATTGCTTGACATAGGCGCGCAAGGCATCCGGGGTATCGAACTGCGGACGCAACGATAGCGAGTACATGAAGATGTCTTTGCCGACCCGCGCGCCCAGTGCCTCCTGCACGCTTTTCATGCTCATCGTATTGGCAGGGCAAATCCCAGTGCAACTGGTGTACATCATGTTGATGACAACCAGCTTGCCCTTGAGGATGTCATCATAGAACTTCAGGTTCCTTCCGTCGTGGGTTTGCAGGACCGCGTTCGAAAAATAAGCAGCGTCGCGGGCCGCTTGCGCCGATGCGCGTGATTCAGATAGCGCCAGCGCGGGTAGCACCGCCAAGCTACCCGCCCCCTTGAGAAACATGCGTTTTGTGCTCATCATGGAAATCTCCCCCCAATAAATGATCGGATGCCGAAGGCGTTGGTCGCGCTGTCAGGGCACGATGTCCCAGCGAATCATCATGGCGTGGTCCTCGTGGATCAGGTTGTGACAATGCATCATGTACTTGCCTACGTAATCGCGAAAGCGCAGGAAAATGACCACCTCTTCATCCTTGCCCAAGACGTAGACATCTTTTCGCCCACGTTCATGGGGCGGCGGCACGGCGCCGTTTCGGCGCAGGATCCGCCCCTCTTCAAAATGGATATGCACTGGGTGCGACCAATTGCCCAGCACCTTCAGCACCCATAGTTCCGCGGTCCCTTTTTTGGGCGACACCGTCGCCTTGGTAACGTCGAACAGTTGCCCGTTCACCGTCCACCCCCCGTTTGCCCTGTCGAACACGAAGGTGCGGGTCGTGAC
>JANPCW010000424.1:0-5014 GCA_031431155.1 Janthinobacterium sp.
CTGGATCCGGGCCCAGATGGCATCGCGTCCGAAGCCGGTCAATTTCCGCACCACCGAATACCCGGGCTTCCCGACCGACATGCAAGCCCAGTTCATGGCCGTGAACCTGATCGCGAGCGGCACCAGCAGCGTCACCGAAACGATTTTCGAAAACCGCTTCATGCACGTGCAAGAGATGAACCGGCTCGGCGCATCGATCCAGATCGAGGGCAAGACCGCGTTAATTACCGGGGTCGACCATCTGGTCGGCGCGCCCGTGATGGCGACCGACCTGCGCGCCTCGGCGTCGCTGGTGATCGCGGCCATGGCGGCCCGGGGCGAGACCCTGATCGACCGGATCTACCACCTCGACCGCGGTTACGACCGGATGGAAGTGAAGTTGTCGCAGGTCGGCGCCGATATCGTGCGCATCAATTAGGCACTACCGAAACATCAGGCTCTACAGAAACCAAGCGGATACCCCATGAATGGATTTAGTCAGGCCCAACCCAAGCTGATTCTGGCGCTCTCGAAAGGGCGTATTTTCGACGATACGCTGCCCCTGCTGGAAGCGGCCGGGATCACGGTGCTGGAAAACCCCGAGACCTCGCGCAAGCTGATCCTGGCCACCAACGACCCTCACGTGCGCGTGATCATCGTGCGCGCCTCCGACGTGCCGACCTATGTGCAGTACGGCGCGGCCGACTTCGGCGTGGCCGGCAAGGATGTGTTGCTCGAGCATGGCGGCGAAGGCTTGTATCAGCCGATCGATTTGAATATCGCGCACTGCCGCATGTCGGTCGCGGTGCAGGCCGGATTCGACTACGAAACCGCAGTGCGCCAGGGCGCGCGCCTGCGCGTGGCCACCAAGTTCGTGCAAACGGCGCGCGAGCATTTCGCGGCCAAGGGCGTGCACGTCGACCTGATCAAGCTGTATGGCTCGATGGAGCTGGCGCCGCTGGTCGGCCTGTCGGATGCGATCGTCGACCTGGTCAGCACCGGCAACACGCTGCGCGCCAATAACCTGGTCGAGGTCGAGCACATCATGGACATCTCGTCGCGCCTGGTGGTCAACCAGGCCGCGCTCAAATTGAAGCGCGCGCGCCTGCAGCCGATCATCGAAGCGTTTGAACGCGCCTCGCTGGCCCAGGGAAAGGCGTGAACACCATGCCGCTACCGATCCGCAAGCTCGATTCAAGCGCGCCCGACTTCCAGCAGTCGCTGGCCACCGTGCTCGCCTTCGAAGCGGCCACCGATGACGCGATCGAGCGTTCGGTGGCCGCCATCCTGGCCGACGTGAAAACACGCGGCGACGCCGCCGTACTCGACTACACCAACCGCTTCGACCGCATCCCCGACGGCGGCGCGGCGAGCATGGCGCAGTTCGATATCACGCACGGCGAGATGCAGGCCGCGTTGGCCAGCCTGCCTTCGGCCCAGCGCAGCGCGCTGCACACGGCCGCCGAGCGCATCCGTGTATTTCATGAACGCCAGCAGCGTGAATGCGGCGGCTTCAGCTACACCGAGCCGGACGGCACGGTGCTGGGCCAGCGAGTCACGCCGCTCGACCGGGTCGGCATCTATGTCCCCGGCGGCAAGGCGGCCTACCCATCGTCGGTGCTGATGAACGCGATCCCGGCCAAGGTGGCCGGCGTGGCCGAAATCATCATGGTGGTGCCGACTCCGGATGGCGTGAAAAACGCGATGGTGCTGGCCGCCGCCGCGATTGCCGGCGTGACCCGCGTGATCACCATCGGCGGCGCGCAGGCAGTCGGCGCGCTGGCCTACGGCACGCAAACCATCGCGCCGGTGGACAAGATCGTCGGCCCGGGCAATGCCTATGTGGCGGCGGCCAAGCGGCGCGTGTTCGGCACGGTCGGGATCGACATGATCGCGGGCCCTTCCGAAATTCTGATCATTTGCGACGGCAGCACCGATCCGGACTGGATCGCGATGGACTTGTTCTCGCAGGCCGAGCACGATGAACTGGCGCAGGCGATCCTGCTGTGCCCGGACAATGATTACATTGCGCGGGTGGAAGCGAGCATCAACAAATTGCTGCCAACCATGCCGCGCCACCAGACGATCCGCGCCTCGCTCAGCGGGCGCGGCGCGCTGGTCAAGGTGCGCGACATGGCCGAAGCTTGCGCCATCGCGAACCTGATCGCCCCCGAGCACCTGGAAATTTCGGCAGAACATCCGCAGCAATGGGCCGGCCAGATCCGCCATGCCGGCGCCATGTTCCTGGGGCGCTTTTCGTCGGAGTCACTGGGCGACTATTGCTGCGGCCCGAACCATGTGCTGCCGACCTCGCGCACGGCGCGCTTTTCGTCGCCGCTGGGCGTGTACGATTTCCAGAAGCGCTCGTCCATGATTCACGTGAGCCAGGCGGGCGCCCAGACGCTGGGAAAAATCGCGGCCGAACTGGCCTATGGCGAAGGCTTGCAAGCCCATGCCCGCAGCGCGCAATTGCGGCTGGATCCGGCGTCATGAGTACTGTGAACGCTAGCGTTGGCGACTGGGCCAACCGAGTTTATTGTGAAGATGCGCTAACCGGCTTGGCGCGCATTCCTGACGGTTCGATCGACTTGATCCTGACCGACCCGCCCTACAACCTGGGCAAGGATTACGGCAACGAGTCCGACCAGCAGAGCGTGGCCGACTACCTGGCGTGGACCGAGCAGTGGATTACGGCCGCGCTACCGAAGCTGAAACCGAACGGCAGCCTGTATATATTCCTGACCTGGCGTTTTTCGCCCGAGATTTTCGTCATGCTCAAACAGCGCATGACGATGATGAACGAGATCATCTGGGACCGCCGGGTGCCATCGATGGGCGGCAGCGTGCGCAGCTATACCTCGGTGCACGATACGGCCGGGTTTTTCGTCAATCGCAAAGACTATTATTTCGACCTCGATGCGATTCGCATCCCGTACGACGCCGAGACCAAGAAAGCGCGCTCGCGCTCGATCTTCGTGGGCGCCAAATGGCTGGAAGTGGGCTACAACCCGAAAGACTTGTGGAGCGTGTCGCGCCTTCATCGCGAGCATCCGGAACGGGCCGATCATCCGACCCAGAAACCGTTGGAAATCATCGAGCGCATGGTGAAGGCATCGTGCCCGCCGGGCGGCGTGGTGCTTGATTTGTTCCTGGGCAGCGGCACCACGGCGGTCGCGGCCAAGCGTTGCGGGCGCCAGTATGTGGGATTTGAACTCAATGCCGCCTATTGCGAGGTGATCGAAAGCCGTTTGCTGGCGGTCGACAATCCCCATCAGCCCTATGTGCGCCCGAAGATCAAGAAGGCACCAAGAGCCGGTAAAGTGCAAGTCGACGACGCGATCGAACAACAATCATTGGAATTTTAGATTTTCAGGAGCCTGTGCAGAATGTCCACTATCGACAACCTCATCGCCAACACGATCCGTCCCGACGTGCAAGCCATCGGCCTCTACCCCGTGTCGGCGTCGGCCGGTTTCGTCAAGCTCGACGCGATGGAAAATCCCTACCAACTGCCCGACGAGCTGCGCGCGCAACTGGGCCAGCGCCTGGCCGAGGTGGCGCTGAACCGCTACCCGGTGCCGTCCTACGCCGCGCTGAAGGAGCAGATCTGCGCCAACATGGGTGTACCGGCCGGTTACGACGTGATTTTGGGCAACGGATCCGATGAATTGATCTCCATCATCGCCACCGCCTGCGCGCAGCAGAACCGGCGCGTCGTGGTGCTGGCACCGGTGCCGGCGTTTGTAATGTACGAGCGCTCGGCGCAGTTCGCCGGCATGGATTTCGTGGGGGTGCCGCTCAAGCCCGATTTCACGCTCGACCTGGATGCGATGCTGGCCGCGATCGTCAACCATCGTCCGTCCGTCGTGTTCCTCGCGTACCCGAACAACCCGACCGGCAACCTGTACGATGGCGCCGAGGTGGTCAAGATTGCCGCCGCTCTGGGCGCAACCGGCCTGCTGGTGGTCGACGAAGCCTACCAGCCGTTCGCGCAGCAAAGCTTCATGGAGCGCCTGCCCGAGTTCGCCAACCTGATCGTGATGCGCACCGTATCCAAGCTCGGCCTGGCCGGGATCCGCCTCGGCTATATGTCCGCCGCGCCGGCCTTGCTTGCGCAGTTCGACAAGGTCCGTCCGCCTTACAACATCAATGTGCTGACCGAGGCAGCGGCGCAATTTGCGCTTGACCATATCGAGATCCTGAACCAGCAGGCCGCGGCCTTGCGGGCCGAACGCACCAGTCTGGCCGAAGCGCTGGCGACTTTGCCGGGCGTCGAAGTGTTTCCGTCGGCGGCCAATTTCATCTTGATCCGGGTGCCAAATGCCGATGACGCCCACATGAAACTCCTGGCCCGCAAAGTGTTAATCAAAAATTTGAGTAAAATGCATACTCTGCTGACGAACTGCCTGCGCATTACCGTCAGCACGCCGGAAGAAAATTCCGTATTTTTCGATGCAATGAAAGCATCGCTGGTTTAGCACCGATACCGCAAGAGCCTTCCCCATGACCCGCACAGCAGAAATTTCGCGCAGCACCAACGAGACGCAGATCCGCGTCGCGATCAACCTCGACGGCACGGGCTTGCAAAAGCTCAACACCGGCGTGCCTTTCCTCGACCATATGCTCGACCAGATCGCGCGCCATGGCTTGATCGACCTCGACATTGAAGCGGTGGGCGACCTGCATATCGACGCCCACCACACGGTGGAAGACGTCGGCATCACGCTCGGGATGGCGGTGGCCCAGGCCATCGGCGACAAGAAAGGCATCCGCCGCTATGGCCACGCTTACGTCCCGCTGGACGAGGCTTTGTCGCGCGTGGTGCTCGATTTTTCGGGTCGCCCCGGCCTGGAATATCACGTGCCGTTCACCCGCTCGATGATAGGCGGGTTCGATGTCGATCTGGCGCACGAATTTTTCCAGGGTTTCGTCAATCATGCGCTAGTATCGATGCATATCGACAACTTACGCGGCGTGAATGCGCACCATCAGTGCGAAACTGTGTTCAAGGCGTTCGGGCGCGCGCTTCGGATGG
>JANPCW010000425.1:0-2361 GCA_031431155.1 Janthinobacterium sp.
GCAAGTGTCGCTGCGCTTGGCCTGGTGTCCTACCTGCTGCGGCTGTTCATGAATGCCGCGGGACTGAGTACGTGATGCGGCCCGACCACCCCGCCGAATAGGGAGACAAAACTCAGTCGCAGATTTAGCGCATTTCAGGAGCTCTGTCATGTTCAAGCAGCTTGCCGATCAAGCCGGCTCACTCTCTCGCTAGTGGGGCGTCATCGAGTTCAAGGATGTTTTGACCAACCATGTCGGCGTCAAGCACTCGGTGCAGAAAGGCGTAGGCGACCCGCCATTGTTGATGCCCGCTGATCATGGTGACCGTCTTGTCGTTGAGGCGAATGATCCGGCCACTGCGTTGCTGTTGGTTGCGATCAAGGAAACCGACAATGTCGCCTACGCCAAGCTCATTGCGACCCAATCCCTGGCGCGCTTGCTCCCGGATTTGCACATCCGCGCCATCGATATTAATGGCGACATAGGCTATCAGCCAGCGTTTTCCGTCGGCCTGATCCAGAATGACGGCTTGCTTGCGGCGCAGCTCAAGGAGTTTCCCATGACGCAAGGTATTGGCTTGAGAATCGAAATATTCGATGGGTTGCCCAAGCTGCAACCTTGCACGAATAGCCTGCAACCAGCGTGGCTCATCGAGCACCGTGTCGATGGCTGCCCGCATCCGGTAGAGTTCGAAGGCAGATGCCTGATTCAACGCTTTCAATACATCAGAGAAATTCATGGCGATACGTTCTCTCTCAATTGGCACCACGTGAGATCGCTTGACTAGTCGTCAAAATATGGATATCTTAAAGATATCCTACAAGTAGCGAGCTTTTATGCCTGCGCGCCCCCCCTCCAACCAGATCGCCTTTCGCTACCGCACTGTCGACAGCACCACAGGCATCACGCGCGAAACCGCAAAGCGCCTGGCCGAACAGCTGGGCGTGGACGAAACCCAGGCGATCCACATGGCGCTGCACGAACTCGCGATTAGGGTGCTTCCCCAGTACGAAGCTGACGATGGCCCGCTGACGGTCGCCCAGATGCGTCAGATCAAGAAACGCGTACCGCAAGGCAGCAAGCGCTCGGTACGTTCGAGCCTGTTCGACACTGAATCGGCATGACGCCCTCTTGGTGGGTAGAGCCCACCGCCGGTGAGATCGTCTGGTGCCACTTCCCAGATTACATCCACCCACTGGCGAAACCGCGGCCGGCACTGATCCTTGCGGTCTTCGACGATGACGCGCCGCACTTCCACGTGCAAGTCGCTTATGGCACCAGCCAGCGAACCACGGCGCTGCACCGGGGCGAGTTCTCGATCCTGCGCGAGCGCAATCCTGCTGCCTACGAAACGGCCGGGCTGAGCTATGACACCAAGTTCGATCTGAAGCAGACCATCGACCTGCCCTACACCACCGAATGGTTCTCCGTCCCGCCTGCCGCGCCCCACGGCCAAACACCCAAACTCGGCACGCTGCATCCATCTCTGGTGCGGGCCGTACAGGCGGCATTTCTGACAGCTACCAAATGAGGCGGCGCCTGACCGCTCCGGTGATGGGTTTGGAAACGCAGTTCACGCAGAAGCAAGCCGGACTTTACCCGACTAAGTAACTCACTCCCACTCGATGGTCGCCGGTGGCTTCCCTGAAATGTCATACACAACGCGATTGATCCCGCGCACCTCATTGATGATCCGGTTCGAAACCTTGCCCAACAAACTATGCGGCAGATGGGCCCATTGTGCCGTCATGAAGTCCTGCGTCTGCACCGCACGCAGCGCGACCACGTATTCATAGGTGCGGCCATCGCCCATCACGCCCACCGATTTAACCGGCAGGAACACGGCAAACGCCTGGCTGGTCGCTTCGTACCAGTTCTTCGGGATCTGGTCCTGATCCACCCCTTCGATCGGCGGCAACTCGCACGCCGTGTTGCGCAGCTCTTCGATGAAGATGGCATCGGCGCGCCGTAACAGGTTGGCGAACTCTTGCTTGACTTCACCCAGGATCCTCACCCCCAGGCCGGGGCCCGGGAACGGGTGACGGTACACCATGTCGTGCGGCAGGCCGAGCGCCACGCCAAGTTTGCGCACTTCATCCTTGAACAATTCGCGCAGCGGTTCCAGCAGCTTCAGGTTCAAGGTCTCGGGCAAGCCGCCCACGTTGTGGTGGCTCTTGATAGTCTGGCCCTTCTTGCCCTTGCCCGCGCTTTCGATCACGTCCGGATAGATCGTGCCTTGCGCCAGCCATTTTGCATTGGACAGCTTGCCCGCTTCGACCTGGAACACTTCCACGAATTCGCGCCCAATGATCTTGCGCTTGGCTTCCGGATCGGCCACGCCGGCCAGGTGCCCCATGAATTGATCCTCGGCATCGACCCGGA
>JANPCW010000426.1:0-1959 GCA_031431155.1 Janthinobacterium sp.
GCGTGAATCGCCCGAGTTCTCAATCACCACACGGCGTAGCATCTGGCGAACAATCACTTCAATGTGCTTGTCGTTGATCTTCACGCCTTGCAAACGGTACACGTCTTGCACTTCGTCGACGATGTAACGGGCCAGCGCTTCGATCCCGAGCAAACGCAAAATGTCTTGCGGATCGGCCGGGCCGTCCACGATCATCTCGCCCTTGTTGACGACCTGGCCGTCATGGACCAGCACTTGCTTGTCCTTGGTGATCAGGAACTCGTGCTTGTTGCCATCCATGTCCGTGATTTCCAGACGCTGCTTGCCCTTGGTTTCCTTACCAAACGCAACCGTACCCGTGACTTCGGCCAGCATACCGGCGTCTTTCGGCGAGCGCGCTTCGAACAGTTCGGCCACCCGCGGCAGACCACCGGTAATATCGCGCGTCTTTTGCGATTCCGTCGGGATACGCGCCAGCACTTCGCCGACCGACACTTGCTGCCCATCCTTGACCATGATCAGCGCGCCGACCTGGAAACCGATCGCGACCGAATGCTCGGTGCCTGCGATCTTGACTTCTTCGCCGGCTTCGTTCAACAGTTTCACTTGCGGACGCATGGTCTTGGTCAGCGAACCGCGCCGTTTTGCATCGATCGCGACCAGGGTCGACAAACCGGTGACATCGTCAACTTGACGGGCCACGGTCACGCCTTCTTCGACGTTCTCGAAGCGGATCAGACCGGCATACTCGGTAATGATCGGACGGGTCAGCGGATCCCAGGTTGCCAGAGCCGTGCCGGCCTTGATGACCAGGCCATCCTTGACGATCAGGGTCGCGCCGTACGGCACTTTATGACGCTCGCGCTCGCGCCCATGGTCATCCGTGATCAACACTTCGCCGGAACGGGAAATGACGATCTGGTTGCCCTTGCCGTTGGTCACGTAACGCATGGTTGCCGTAAACCGGATGGTACCGTTCGATTTCGCTTCCACCGACGAGGCCACTGCCGCACGCGAGGCCGCACCACCGATGTGGAAGGTACGCATGGTCAGCTGGGTACCGGGCTCACCGATCGACTGGGCCGCGATCACGCCGACCGCTTCGCCGGAGTTGACCATCTGGCCGCGCCCGAGGTCGCGTCCGTAGCAGGTCGCGCACAAGCCGAAGCGAGTGTCGCAGGTCAGCGGTGTGCGGACCTTGACTTCGTCGATCGACAGGCGCTCGATTTCTTCCACCATGTCTTCGTCGAGCAAGGTGCCCGCTTCGTACACGGTTTCCTGGGTTTCAGGATTGACGATATCGTGCACGGTGACGCGGCCCAGAATACGGTCGCGCAGCGCTTCGATCACTTCACCGCCTTCAACCAGCGCCTTCATGACGGCGCCATTCATGGTACCGCAATCGTCTTCAATCACGACCAGATCCTGGGTCACGTCGACCAGGCGGCGTGTCAGGTAACCGGAGTTGGCCGTCTTCAACGCGGTATCGGCCAGACCTTTACGGGCACCGTGGGTCGAAATAAAGTACTGCAACACGTTCAGACCCTCGCGGAAGTTCGCGGTGATCGGCGTCTCGATGATCGAACCGTCCGGTTTCGCCATCAGGCCACGCATACCGGCCAACTGGCGAATCTGGGCGGCGGAACCGCGCGCGCCGGAGTCGGCCATCATGTAAATGGCGTTGAACGATTCCTGGGTCGACTTGGTGCCGTCGCGCTTGACGACGTCTTCCACCTTGAGCTGGTCCATCATGGCCTTGCCGACTTCATCGGAGGTCTTGCCCCAGATATCGACAACCTTGTTGTAACGCTCGCCGGCCGTGACCAGACCGGACGAATACTGCTGTTCGATCTGCTTGACTTCGGACTCGGCGGCCGAGATCAGGGTCGCTTTTTGCGGCGGCACCAACATGTCGTCGACGCAAATCGAGATGCCGGCGCGGGTCGCCAAACGGAAACCGGACTGCATCAGCTGGTCGGC
>JANPCW010000427.1:0-9623 GCA_031431155.1 Janthinobacterium sp.
CTTGCACACTTTTTCATGCAGTTCGCGATAGCTCACATTGCTCGATTTTCCGTCATCAGCTTCAAAGATGATCGCGGTCTTGTCGGCGTTGCCGTTTTCCAGGTTGCGGTCCAGGCAGTTGTAGGAAACATTGAGGTGGCCATCTTCGAACCACTTGTAGAACGGCGCGTCATCTTCATTCAGGGTTTTGGTGAACGGTTTTTGCCAGACCAGGTTTTCGCGCGCGAGCCGGGCCCAGAAGCCTTCGTAATCCTGGGCCGCTTCAGCGCACAGCGCCTCGTAAGCGGCCATGCCGGAGATCGCTGCCTTTTCCACAAACGCGGCCGGCGGAGCGAAGACGCGCGATTCCTGCGGTCCTTCGTTCTGGTGGTTTTGGGTGTCTGTCGCTGCCATGCTTATCTCCATCGAGTAGTAGTTTGATAACAACATAGACTTTCACGCTTACGGCCTCCTTACAGCACGGCATCGGCCGTCTTTTTTTGGGGCAGTCAGCAGCAAGTCAGCTTACTTAGTCATACTTTCAGCCATACTTTTTCACTAGAATAATCCAATTTAAACAAGTTTCCGCGCTTCTGCTTAAATTTTCAGCCTGCAGTATTTTGCAACGGCAACTGAATATGATGGCCGCTTTCGACGGGCCTGCGTTTGCGCATGATCAAGCTTGACGGTCTCAATGGTGCGCAGTCAGAACCGCTCGGGCTGCTCATCGACGCAGGCGGCACGTGTAAAATGTCGCATCCGCGTTACTTTGCAATCGTTAGGAACTTCTCAGATGACCGATCCGCAACACCCAACTACCCACGCCAAGCTCACCCCGCTGGCCAACTTCATTTTCATGAGCCGCTGGCTGCAGTTGCCGCTGTACCTGGGTTTGATTCTCGCGCAATGCGTGTACGTGTTCCATTTCTGGGTCGAATTGAAAGACTTGATCGGCGCCGTCATGGGCAATGCGACCGCGCTCGAACACATCCTCAATGCCGTCACCGTCGAGGGCGCGACACGCGCGACCAAGATCAACGAAGCGACCATCATGCTGGTAGTGCTGGGCCTGATCGACGTGGTGATGATCTCGAACCTGCTCATCATGGTGATCATCGGCGGTTATGAAACCTTCGTCTCGCGCCTGCACCTCGACGAGCATCCGGACCAGCCTGAATGGCTGTCCCACGTGAACGCATCGGTCCTGAAAACCAAGCTGGCGATGGCCATCATCGGTATTTCCTCGATTCACTTGCTGAAAACCTTTATCAACGCCAGTGCCTACTCGGACAAAGTGTTGATCGCTCAAACCGGCATCCACGTCGTGTTCCTGCTATCGGCCATGGCGATCGCCTACACCGACCGCATCATGATCGGCACCCAGAACCAAGCGAGAAATCTTCATTAATACTCTTACCGCGAGAATCTCATGACTGTCATCAAGCAAGAAGACCTGATCGAATCCGTTGCCGCTGCGCTGCAGTACATCAGCTACTACCACCCGGCCGATTACATCGCGCATCTGGCGCGCGCTTACGAGGCCGAACAAAGCCCGGCCGCGAAAGACGCGATCGCCCAGATTTTGACCAACTCGCGCATGTGCGCCGAAGGCAAGCGTCCGATCTGCCAAGACACCGGGATCGTCAACGTGTTCCTGAAAATAGGCATGGGCGTGCGCTTTGAAGGCTTCAAGGGCACAGTCACCGATGCCGTCAATGAGGGTGTACGGCGCGCCTACAATTTCGAGGACAATAAGCTGCGCGCCTCGATCGTGGCCGACCCGCATTTCGAGCGCAAGAACACCAAGGACAACACGCCGGCCGTGGTGCATATGGAATTGGTCGAAGGCAATACGGTCGACGTCAAGGTCGCAGCCAAGGGTGGCGGGTCGGAAAACAAATCCAAATTCGTCATGCTCAACCCCTCCGATTCGCTGGTGGACTGGGTCATGAAAACCGTGCCGCAGATGGGCGCCGGTTGGTGCCCGCCGGGCATGCTCGGGATCGGCATCGGCGGCACCGCGGAAAAAGCGATGCTGATGGCGAAAGAAGTGCTGATGGACGACATCGACATGTTCGACCTCAAGCAGCGCGGCCCGCAAAACAAGGTGGAAGAATTGCGCATTGAACTGTGCGACAAAATCAACGCGCTCGGCATCGGCGCCCAGGGCCTGGGCGGCCTGACCACCGTGCTCGACGTCAAGATCATGATGTACCCGACCCACGCAGCCTCCAAACCGGTGGCGATGATCCCGAACTGCGCGGCCACGCGCCACGCCCACTTCGTGCTCGACGGCTCCGGCCCAAGCTATATCGAGCCGCCGTTGCTGTCATCCTGGCCCAACGTGCACTGGACGGCCGATACCGAAAAATCGACGCGCGTCAATCTCGATACCTTGACCAAAGCACAAGTGGCCGCCTGGACCCCGGGCCAGACCCTGCTGCTGAACGGGAAAATGCTGACCGGGCGCGATGCGGCACACAAGCGCATCCAGGATATGCTGGCGCGCGGCGAGTCACTGCCGGTCGATTTCACCAACCGCGTCATCTATTACGTCGGACCGGTCGATCCGGTGCGCGACGAGGCGGTCGGCCCGGCTGGCCCGACCACCGCCACCCGGATGGACCAGTTTACCGACATGATGCTCGAGAAAACCGGGCTGATCGCGATGGTCGGCAAGGCCGAGCGCGGCCCGGAAGCGATCGCCGCGATCAAGCAGCACCAGTCGGCCTACTTGATGGCCGTGGGCGGCGCCGCTTACCTGGTCTCGAAAGCGATCAAGACCGCCAAAGTGGTCGGCTTTGGCGACTTGGGCATGGAAGCCATTTACGAGTTCGACGTCGTCGACATGCCGGTCACCGTTGCCGTCGATTCGAGCGGAACGTCGGTGCACAATACCGGCCCGAAAGAATGGCAAGCCAAGATCGAGACCATGAGCAGTGTCGGCAAGATTCCGGTGTCGCTTGCTTAATGGCGCAACGGGCAACTTACCATCGAACCGTGGAGGCATCGCTTTGTGACTAACATAGTCCTCGCAGCCGACGCCCCAATTGGCATTTTCGACTCGGGCGTCGGCGGTCTGTCTGTGCTGCGGCACGTTCGAACCCAGCTCCCCCACGAGCATCTGCTGTACTTCGCCGATACCGGTTTCTCGCCCTATGGCGACAAGCCTGAGCAGGTCGTGCTTGAGCGCTCACTCGCAATTGCCGATTTTCTGTTCCAGCGCGGCGCCAAGGCGCTGGTGGTGGCTTGCAACACGGCCACCGTGGCCGCGATTGCGATCTTGCGCGGGCGCTACCCCTTGGTTCCTATCGTTGGCGTGGAGCCTGGCCTGAAACCGGCTGCTGTCTTGACACGCAGCGGCAAGGTCGGCGTGCTCGCCACCGAAACGACCCTTGCAGGACAAAAGTTTCTGCGGTTGCGCGAACAAATCAGCCGCGCGACCAACACCGAGTTCCTGCTGCAAGGCTGCAGCGGCGTGGTCGATCGGATCGAGCTGGGCGAACTGCATACCGAAGCGACCTCGGCCCTGCTGCAAAGCTATATCGTGCCGCTGCTGGAGCAAGGCGCCGACACCTTGGTGCTCGGATGCACCCACTACCCGTTCGTTCTGAGCGCGATCGAAAACATCATCGCCGCTAACAGCGCGCAGGCGATCACCGTGGTCGACACGGGCGATGCGGTGGCAAGGCAGCTGGCGCGTCTGTTGGCTGCCAACAATTTATTGCGGGCCGCGAGCGATGAACCGGCGCGGCTGGAAGGCTTCACCAGCGCGGGCCAAGCTGCATTATCACAGGCGTTTTCGACACTGCTGGGGCTCGAACCTGTGGTGAGCGAAATCCGAATCGCGACCAAAACGGAAAATTCGACGCAACAGCGCATTTAGATTTGCCAGTTGGCTAGGAAGTTTGTATAATCGCGCTCTGTCACGAGAGCATCCGGGACTGGCGTTTTACAGTGGTGGCCGTAGCTCAGTTGGTAGAGTCCAGGATTGTGATTCCTGTTGTCGTGGGTTCGAGCCCCATCGGTCACCCCAAGAATATGCAGCAAAATAAAAGAGTTACCCGCTTCGGCCGGTAGCTCTTTTTGTTTTTGAAAGTTGGTGCCAGGCTCGGCGCGTACGCCGGACGCCTGGATAGGCTAACTAATCAACCAGTTATGGTGCGAGCGCCACCAGTGCAGAGGCTGCCGGCTGCGCCGTTGGTGCGCGCCATGTTGCAATCCAGTCGATCAACTGGTCGCCGGGAATCGGGCGGCTCATGAAATAACCCTGGGCCTGGTCGCATCCGAGCTCGGCCAGCAGGTGCCAGACGGCCTCGCTCTCGATCCCTTCGGCCACCACGCGCAGGCCCATGTTGTGGCCCAGGTCGATGGTGGAGCGCACGATCTTGGTATCGCCAATATCGTGCTCCATGTTCAGCACAAACGACTTGTCGATCTTGAGTTCGTCAACCGGCAAACGCTTCAGATAGGCCAGCGAGGAATAACCGGTGCCGAAATCGTCAATCGACAGATCAACTCCCATGGCATGCAGGCGCTCCAGGGTTTGCTGGGCCCGGACCGGGTCATCCATGATGGCGCTCTCGGTGATTTCGAGGCAGAACGAGGATGGCGCGAGCTGGTAACGCGCCAGGATCTCACCGAACTTGATCGGCAAGTCCTGATCGAGCAGATCGCGGGTCGACAGGTTGACGGACACCTTCAGGTGCACGCCCTTGCTGGCCAGCTCCTGGCACAGGGCAGCCGATTGCTCCAGCACCCAGCGCGTCAAAATCCGGATGAAACCGGTCTGCTCGGCAAATGGAATGAATTCATCCGGGAAGATGTAGCCGCGCTCCGGATGTACCCAGCGCACCAGTGCTTCGAAACCGACCACCTGCCCGGTATCGAGCCTGACCTTTGGCTGCACGCGCAGCCTGAACTCGTTGCGCTCCACGGCACAGCGCAATTCACTGAGCAGCGAAAGATTTTTCTCGCTCGCATTATCGATCATAGGATCGTAGACGACTGCGCCATCCTTGCGCTGCTTGGCCTCATACATGGCAACTTCGGCCATGCTGAGCAAGGTCTGACTGTCGGCAGCGTGGGCCGGATAGCCGGCAATGCCCAAGCCAGCGCCGATATCGACGGTCTGGTCTTCGAGCGACATGGGTGTTTCCAGCGCTGCCAAAATACGCCCGGCCATCCCTTGGGCCTGCTCGATGTTGGTCCCGGGCAGCAGTACCGCAAATTCATCCCCACCCAGACGGGCAACCTTGGCCGACGCATGCACACCGTTGGCCACCTGCAGTTGCACCCGCTCTGCGACCAGGCGCAGCAAGGCATCGCCAAAATTGTGGCCCATCACGTCATTGACATATTTAAAGCGATCCAGATCCATCATCAGTACAAACACCGACTGCCCGCATTTTTTCGCTTCCGCGAGCGCTGCGTCCATCAACAGCACAAACTGGGCCCGGTTCGGCAGGTCGGTCAGCGGATCCCAATACGCCAGGCGGCGGATTTCCTGCTCGCGCTTGGCCATCCCTTCGCGCATGCTGTAAAAGGCCTGGGCCAGCTCGCCGATCTCATCGTCGCGTATGAACTCCATCTTGCCCGGGGTATTGCCGCGCTCGCGCTGCTGTTTAGAGCTGATGGCGAGTTGGCGTGACAGCGACGCGATGCGCTTGACGGCTACCGTGCAGGCAACGGTCGCCACCAACACGCCGACTAGCGCCAGGCCGACCAGCAAGCGTAGCAGGCGCCCATATTGGCTCGTGGCATTGTCAATCGATCCCGCCAGCAGCACGCTCGCGTTCATGCCACCATCGATCCCGATGGGCAGCAGTTTGGCGTTAAATTGGCTACCCTCGATCTCAAGGTCGAATGGCATGCCCGGCATACCGCGCTGTGGCAGTTGGCGCGCCACGTGGCTGGCCGTCGTGTTCGCAAAGGTTGACGCAAGCGCAAGCCAGGGCCCGCCCGACTCTTGGGTCACGATGACCATCTGGAGCGATGAAAGGTCGTCCATGTCGGTGACGAGCCAGTGCTCGATCGGCAATGCCATCATGACAAACCCGGTCACAATCGGCGCATCCACCGGCACCGCCACCACGTGGTACGGTTTCTTGTCCACGATCGCAAGCGCGCTGATGCCGTCAAACTTGGCAGCCTGGTCCAGCATGCCCAGCATCCGTTTCTCCATACTTTGCTGGGTGCTGTCGGTAGAGACCGTGATGCTGCGATCGGCGCTCACGACCATCGTGAGCGCTCCCTTCAGGCGGCCACCGGCGTTGGCGGCCGCTAACATCGCGGCGCGATCCTGGTTGCCGATCGCTTGCACCAACACCGTATCGCGCGCCAACGCGCGCGCGTCAAAGCGCAAGTATTCCGCATTTCTCTCTAGCGCGCTGCGCAACAATTTTGCGCCATTGTTCAGTTCGTTGCCGACGGCTGCACGGCCATGACGATCGATGGCTTGATCGAGCACCAGCAGCCCCAGCACCTGCACCACGACGATCAACGCCAAAAAGAACTTGGCGATGCGGCTTTCAAGACCTTGGAAGCGCAGGCTCATCCGCAGGAATCGCTTGAAGGAGCAGCAACCGCGGCGCGGGCTTGATCCGACCTGACTCGGACCATGGTGGGCCGGCCTGCGGCGCGAGTCCGTCCGACGAGAGCAGTTACGCGAAAAAGGGAAATTTTTGGCATGATTTTTTTATTTGACCGAGAGAAATGCTGCGAGGACAGGTCGTGCAACCCTATTGTAGCCCCAGCGCAAAGATTCCAAGGAAGAACTTTTTGTGAATTCACATGGGTGGCGCAAAGAAAAGTCAACTCATCACCGTTGCTGTCTTCAGGTAAACGTTTAGACGGCATGCCCCAAACCGAGGCAATGTCTTTTGGTCATGATCAACCAAACTATTGGTTAGGATCAATTAAAACGCTTAAAATATGAAAAGTATTGTCGAAATTAAATTTTTTATCTCCGATTTTCTGTCAGAATCATCCCAAATACTAGGTAGAGTTATTGCCGCAGAATCAGTCCTATTGACTCGGTGGCCGTGTATCAAGTGGAACAAGGAAAAAAATGGATCGCAATGATTTGTTGTCTGCCACGCGGGCGGAGTACCTCCGAGAATTCGCGCAGTCGGTAGATCAGGCTATTTCGAACAGTGTGGGAACGCTTTACAAGAAGGCGGACAGCAGCTATTCCTCGCTCGAACAGGTACGATTCTTGGATGCCCGCAGCATTTTGCTGGATCGAGACGCCGATCTGCGCCTGAAGATGCGAAAGAGCATAGAGCAATTGCTCAATCGCAGCATGCAGACGACCTACAGTACATTCCGGCCCTCATTTTTCTCAAATCAAAGCGGCAACCTCGCCCTGGTCGATTCGACTGCGTTCGAGGATGAATTACACATAGGCAATATAACCTCCGTTTCCGCGGTGAAGCCGAGGAACAGTTGCGCGATTTGAATATCCGTATCGCAATCCTGTTTGAGCAGGACAATATCAAGGAGCGCGAAAACCCGTTCCGGCCTTATTTATTGTCCCGCAGCATTGCGACGGCGATTGAGGGCATGGACGTCTCGGTCGAACTTACTGGCGTGCTGCTTGACGAATTGGCCGAGAACATGGAGCCCTATGTCGCCCAAATTTTCGATGCTGTCAATGCCTTGCTGGCCGGTCATGGGGTCGCGGCGCAACTGCAAATGAAAATAAAAAGGTCGTCAACCAAAGCCAAACAACCGGCAGCACAGGCCAAGGCTGAGCAAGAATTGCCGGCAGCAATCGATGACGAATCAATAGCGCCCTTTGACAGCCGGGCCGATGCAGGCTTTGCGCCGCACGAGCCGGCCAGATTGCACCACTTCGAAAAGGGCGCGGCGCCCGCTGATACCCGCAAGCGCACGGTAGATCAATTGCTTGATCTGGTCAGGGGCATGGCAACAACGCAGTCCGGTGACGACTTGTCGAACGCGGAGGAAGTCCCCGGGCAAGGGCAATTCGCTGGTGCCAGCCAGCGCCCAACCCACATGCGGGGTCAAGGACCCGCGGCAAGCCAGGATCACAGCGGAGACAGCGCTCGGGTCGGCGCCAGCCACTCAGGTGGCAGCAATTCAGGCGGAAGCCAACCAGGTGGCAGTCATTCAGGTGGCAGTCATTCAGGCGGCAGCTCAGGTGGCAGCCGTTCGGGTCACAACCGTGATGCAAGCCATGCACAGGATTACGATGCAGAGGACGGACAGCCCGATGGCGGCCAGATGCACGCAAGCAACAGCATTGCGAAAGCGGGTTGGCTAGCCGGCAAACAGGTCGTTGGCGAGGTCTTGCGCAAGTTTTTTTCCAGTGACGACGTGGCCGGGGGCGCTAACGCTAAGGCTGGTTGGACAGGAACAATGCGCAACGCAACGGCGCAACTGGCCACCTCAGTCGATCAGCTGATACGGGACCGGACACCCACCAGTGCCGGCCTGCTGGCTGATGACGGAGAAATCCGAAACCTGGTGCTGGAACAGCGCGCCAGCCTCAACAGCATGACTGAGGATGTCGATGAACAAATGACGATTGACATCGTCGCGATGCTGTTTGAGTTCATTTTGCGCGATCCGCAGGTCCCGGCCGAGGTGCGGGCCCAACTTGGCCGCTTGCAGTTCCTGGTCCTCAAGATCGCGCTGCTCGATACGTCGTTGCTGACCCAGAAGGGGCACCCTGCCCGGTTGTTGGTGAATCGGATTGGTTCGATTTCGCTCAGCTTGAAACAGATCGACCCGAGCGGTGTCAGGATTACCGCCGAAGTATGCCGGATCGTCGAACTGTTATTAAGTGATGAAAATAAAGGCGCCAAGCGCTTCTTGACCATGCTCGATGATTTCGACGCCTTCATCGCGAATGAACTGCGCGCCAGCGATGAAAAGGTCGAGCTCGCCATCGAGTTGGCGGAAAAAACACAAAGTCGCACGTTGCGCTTCGTGCATGCTACCGCCAAGATGAATGAAGCCTTATCGGGTCTGTCGATCGATCCGTTTTTGCATGATTTTTTTGTTCATTCGTGGCTGCGCGTGATTGAGCGCACCGAGCGCACCGATGCCGGCTTGGCTCGACGCTTCAGGTTGCTTGTGCCCGATCTGTTGTGGAGTATCGTGCCAAAGGTGCAGGAGCAGGATCGTGCCCAATTATTTACCCTGCTCCCCGTCATTTTGAGCACCCTGCGTGAAGGTTTGGCCGGTACCGAACAGGGCGCAGAACGCCAGCAAACCTTGCTGAACTGGCTGGTTGATGCGCATACGAGCGCCCTGCGCTCGGGCAATGGGGTGATGCCGGTGGTGAGCCTGCCGGCGATCCGCCTGCACTTTAAGAAATTTATCGATAACCCCGAGGCCAACGCCGAGGCCGGGCCCGATTGCAGCAATCCGGCCCAATATACGCAGTTTTTGGGTGAATCGATCAAGGAACTCGATCTTCAGATTCAATTGCTCGATAGCTTCTTCGAGCAGGATGACACCTTACCGCTCGTCGACAGCAGCCCAATGCCGGCATCGATGGGCAGCCTGGCACCTGATTCGAACGAGAGTGTGATCGAACGGTTGCGTGGAGGCATTGCCATCGCCATTAATTTAGGCGGAACGCCGAGCCGCGGTCGGCTCAGCTGGATCGACCC
>JANPCW010000428.1:0-9092 GCA_031431155.1 Janthinobacterium sp.
GCCCATGTCCTGCACGAACACCCCGGCCATGCGGCGTTTCTGTTCCGGTTCCAGCATTACTGCAAACAATTCCATCACGTCGCAGAAAAAGTCCGGCGCACCTTCCGCATATTGAATCTGGGCTTTCGGACCCGGGAAATCCTTGAGCATCATGCCGTCCAGCGCACAGGCGGTATCGTTGCTCGGCTCCTGCGCCACGGCTTGCTCGATCGCCTCACTGCAGGCGCCCAGCAGCAGGAACGCCGTTATGCAGCCGACAAGCCTTGCGGCGCGCGTGCCCTTGATGGTTGATCTCACTTGAATCTCCAATTGGCTAAAGAAAACGGCACAACGATCCAGCCCAGCATGATCGTGATCAGTACCATCGGGTTAGTCAGCTTCTCGGGCATGACCGTGGCCAGTCCGTACATGTTCTGTACCTGTTGCGAGCTGAAAATATTGAGCAAGCGGAACACGTCCGCCGGATTGAGCATCAACACCGCGCCAAACACGGCACTGCCGAGATTGCCCTGGCTCGCCACCAATGCCCCCATCAGCAGCAAGTCGAATATGAGCACGAAGAAAAACCACAGCCCGATCGCGACGCCGCTGGCGCGCACCCGGTCGATTGCAATGACCGAGACCATCATGGAGATGCTCAGAAACGCCAGGCCCATCAGGATTGCGCTGAGTACAAAACCGGCGTAATGATAACCGTCACGCGGTGTCAATTGGGCTGCCAGCGGCAGAACCCCAGCGCCGAATCCGATCACGGTCGAGGTGGCTAACGCAGCGGCCAGGCCGAGATATTTCCCCAGCAAGATCTCAAAGCGCGTGATCGGCATCGACAACAATAGCTCAAGCGAACCGCGTTCTTTCTCGCCGACGATGGCGTCGTAACCGAGGATCAGCGCGATCAGCGGCACCAGGTAAATCACCAGGCTGACAAGGCTGGCGACAGTCACATCGATGCTGCGAAACCCAACCTCGCCCTGTTGCGCGGCGCCGAAATACGCGATTGCCAGTGCGAACAGGGAAAAGATCAAGGCCACCGCCAGCAGCCAGCGGTTGCGGATGCGATCGCGAAATTCCTTGGCGGCGATCACCCGCACTTGGGTCCATTCAATGCTATTGGACACGTAAGCCCCCAAGAAAAAGATCTTCCAGCGATGGCTCATGGATCAGAATGTCGAGCACGGAATCGGACAACCCGGCCAGCGTGCCCAGCACCGCGATTTTTTGCGCGGAGGTACAGGAAATGCGCGCGCAATCGTCATCTATCCGCACCTCCAATCCCGGCAGATGGGCCAGCGCGGCTTTGACCGCTGCGCCATGGCCCGCGCGCAGCGTGGCCTCGATCACTGAAGGCAGCACCACCTGCGCCCGCAGTTCGGTCAGCGTTCCCTGCGCCGCGATCTGTCCTTCGTTAAGGATCACCAGGCGATCGACCCGTTCCTGTATTTCGGCCAGAATGTGCGAGGTGATGATGATGGTCGCGCCGCGCGCCTGCACATCGCGCAGGATCGCATAAAAGTCGTGGATGCCTTCCGGATCGAGGCCGTTGGTCGGTTCGTCCAGGAAGATCAGATCGGGATTTCCCAACAGGACCTGGGCGAACCCGAGGCGCTGGCGCATCCCTTTCGAGTAGGTATGCACGCGCCGCGCGGCCGCCCCCGTCAAGCCGACGCGCGCCAACACGATATCGCACTCACTACGCGGCACTTTTTTCAGATCGGCAAACAGGCAAAGCACTTCCAGCCCGGACAGGTTGTCGTAGGTAACAAAGCTCTCCGGTAAATAGCCGATGCGACGCCGCACTTGACGAAAGTCACGCCCGCCGGCTGGCGTGCCATGCACGCGAATCTCACCAGAGCTAGGTGGGATCAACCCAAGCATCAGCTTGAACAACGTGCTCTTGCCCGCGCCATTGGGGCCGATCAAACCGAACATTTCGCCTTGGGCTACCGCCAGGCTGATGCCCCTGATGGCCTCGATCGCACCGAACGATTTGCTCAGGTTGGTCATTTCAATTGGGTTCTTAGTCGGGTTCTCAGTCGGGTACTTAGTTGGGTACTCAGTTAGGTAACTTGTCACTCCACCGTCTCCATGTTGAATTCAAGGGGCGCGTGCGCGGATGCTTGTCCAGCACGCTTGGGGCGCGCAAAATCGGGAACTGGCGCGCCACAAAGCGTAAAGTCCGTATCGATGGCGAGGAGAGCAGCAGCTTGACCAGCGGATATTGCCAGTTGAGGCGGTCCACCACATCGTTCGCTTCATAGACGATGTCGCCCACGCCGTCGCCGTTTTGATCCCAGCCGCTATAGTTGCTCCAGTAATTTCCTTGGGTTCGCCCCCATTCCACGTCGCGCGCCGCGACGAATTTGACTTGTTCCTGGTTGCCGATGAAATCATTGCCATCGACCTGGTTGTTGCTTGACCCGGCCGCCAGATGAATCCCGACCCGGTTGTTGATGACGACGTTCTTGCGCACCACGTTGTATTCGGCGTCGTAGATAAAGAAGCCGCGTCCGTTGGCGGCCACGATATTGTTTTCGATGACCGAATCCTGGATCGTGCGCAGCATGATGCCGTGATCGTCATTGCCCCATGCGATGTTATTGCGCACCACCAGATCACGTACTTCCATCAGCGCCAGTCCGCCCCGGTTCAGATAAGACTCATTGTTTTCCCAGGTGCTGTGGTTGGTGTTCATGTAATGCGTTCCGTAGCGCACATGGTGAATCTTGTTGCCGCGAAATAGCGCGCGGGTCGATACGTCGACATAAATGCCATCGCGCGTATAGCTGATGTTGTTACCGAGAATCTGGGCATCGGTGGTGTTGTACACCTGTATTCCATTGCCGCGCGCCGCAGACAACAGCGCACGCTTGCCGGTAATGACGTTGCGCACCACCTGCGAATGATTGGATTTCTCGAGCCAGACGCCAAACAGGTTATTGGCCAGTTCGCAATCTTGAACCGTGGCCCGGTCGGCGCCCGGTTCAATGTAGACGCCCGCGTTTTGCGCATCCATGTCCGCACCGCTGTCGCGTATGACGATGCCCTCAATGGTGACGCCGCTGGCGCGTACCCGGATCACGTCGCCGCTGTTTTGGCCGCTGATGGTGGGGCGGTCGCGTCCTTTCAACGCGAGCGTCTTGTCGATCACAACATGCTCGTTGTAAGTGCCGGGCCCGACCTGCACGGTGTCGCCCGGCTGCGCACGCTGCACTGCGGCGGCGATCGACTGGCCGGCTTGCACCTGTAGCACGGCGCACGATGCGCCGTTGACAAACAGCAGCGCCAGCAGCGCCGCGATCGCGAGCCCGCCGAGCGTTCCAGGCATCACGACGCCTTCGCGGCCAGGTCCGCTGCTTTTTCGGATAGATTGCGGCGCACGCTGTCGAGCGGGATGAAGTATCCCTTGGCATCGATCCGGGTCAATGCCAGCCCTTGGCTTTCGCGCGATTTGCGTTCCTTGACCAGCGGCGGACAGGCATGATCGTCATAGTACAAAACCATGCAGTCCAGGCACAGCATGCACTCCATCTGGTCGATCTTGCCGGCGCTGTCGATCGCGTGCGAGCCGCAACCGGCGGCGCAGGCGTGGCAGGTCTGGCACTCGGCCTTGCGCTTGAGGCCGAACAGGCGGAACTTGCCCGGCAGCGCCAGGCCGGCGCCGAGCGGACACAGGTATTTGCAATATGGCCGCTCGCTCAAGAACGACCAGCCGAGGATGCCGCCGATGAACAGCCAGAATGGCCAGCTTCGGTTCCACACGCCGACCAGGAAGGTGGTCTTGAACGGCTCGATTTCCGCCAGCTTTTCCGCCGTTTCCATCGAATACAAGGAAACGCCGATCAGTGCGAAAAAGATGCCGTACTTGACCCATTTGAGCTTGTCGTGCAAGGGCTTGGGCAGCAGGTGCTGGAAGCGCTTGAGGCCGACCCACTTGCCGATGCTGTGGGCCAGTTGCTGCAGCGAACCGAACGGGCACAACCAGCCGCAGAACACGCCCCGGCCCCAGATCAGCACGGTGACGATGACAAACCACCAGAAAATGAAAATGAATGGATCGGACAGGAACAGTTCCCACTTCCATTGGTGCAGCAGGGAGTGGAACCAGGTCATCACTTGGGTAATGCTGGGCACCGCCTTCAAATAAAACCCAAGGAAGCCGACGCTGGCGATCCACAGCAAGTGGCGCGGGCGCGAAATCCATGGCTTATGCTTGCGCGTGGAGGCGCGCACCAGTTTGTCGCGCTGCGAATACATCAGCGCGGTAAATCCAAGGATCAGTCCGAACAGCGCAATTTCCAGCTTCTTGCCATTCCAGATGGCCTTCCACGCCGCTTCCGGGCGCACGATCCTGGGGCGGCCGCCTTCGAGATAGCGCCCGGCCAGCCAGTATTGCTGGTCGAAATGCATGAAGGTCTTGGCACCGGTCTGCGGGTCGATTTTGTTGGCAAGAAATGTCAGTTGCCAAGGCCAGGCAGGATTGAAATTGGCCGAGCGCACGATAAACACGGCCGATTCCTTGAACCCTGGCACATCGGCCGGCTGCAAATGGTAGAGGTTTTGATAGTCCGTGTCGCGGAAGGTGTGCGTGACCGGGTCTTGCCTGACCTGGATCCGGTCGTAGATCCCACCCCGCACGAAACCGGAGCCCTTGAACGACACCTGGCCATTGGCGATAATGAAAATGGCATGCTCGTCCGGCTTCAAGTCTTGCATCAGGCGACGGTAGGGATGCTCGCCCAACAGGCTGATGCCGATGTTGGGCACGTTGAGGTAGCCGAAATACAAATCCATGTAGGGGCCGCTGTCGTCGCTTGCGCCCATCTTCGAGGCCGGCACCAGCAAGTGCGCGACGCTGCCTTCTTCGACCAGTTGCGCCCAGTCCAGTGGCGCATTGACGGCGGTAAATCGTGCCGGCGGCCGCGGTTCGCTCTTGAAAATGCCCACTTGGCGCCCGATTTCATACGCACTGCGCGAAATCACCTGGTTCTCGGCGATCGCGGTCACGGTGGCGCCGCTGATGGCATCAAGGCCATCTGCGCCATTGTCGGCATTGCTGTACCCGATTTCAAGCTTGGCATCGCCGGCTTTGCCGACATACTGCTTGATGAATTTTGTGAGCGCCGATTCCGGAATCCCGGCCAGCAGAATCGGTTCCGAGTGCTTCAACACGCGCACCCCGGTGATCACGCCGCGCGTATCCATGCCGATCAGGGTGATCACCGGTTTGCCTGAATAGGCGGGGATATCGACGACATCGGTTGACAAGAAGACGTATCCGACCAGGCGCTTGTGCTCGCCCTTGGTCTCGGTTTCGTCTTTATCCTCGTGCTTGTCCTTGTCTTTATCCTCGTGCTTGTTTTCCTCGCCGTCCTTGCTCTTGGCGTAGGCTTCTACATAGCTGGGTTGCCCTTTGCGGATGGAAAACTGGGTGGCCAGGGGCATCACGTCGCGGCACGGCGCCAGTTTGCACAAGTCGGGGCCGTGCAGTAGCTGCTCGGGCAATTCGGTGTCATACATGGATGCGCGCACAGGCGCTGCCAGCAGCAGCGTCGAGCAAATGGAAAGCAGCATCAGAACGCGGGGCAAGGCCCGCGCAAGCCAGATAGAATGTTTCATATGTCCTGCAAATGGATGGCGTGTGGTGCCCACCCGCGGCCCGCTTCAGGTTGGGAAATGAATTCGGACCGTTAGCGTCCCGGAAAAACGCTATTCTTGCGAGCCTGCAAGTCGCCGTAAAAAGACATGATATTGCGCATCGAAATGCGCGGGCATCTTACCGGATGCAAGTAAAATTACCGCGAGGATGTCATCCCTCGCGGTGCTGCTGCTTAACCTTCCACCAAGAACCTGCTGCGCATTTCGAGGTGCAGCGCGTGACAGAAGTGGGTGCAGTAAATCCAGTAAGCACCAGCCCGATCGGCCTTGAAGGTGACCGATTTCGTTTCCTGCGGATTGACGATAAAGTTGATGTTGTAAGTTGGAATCGCGCAACCATGGGTCAAGTCTTCAACCTTGTCCAGATTGGTCAGCGTGATGGTCACTTCATCGCCCTTCTTGACCTTGATGATCGGCATGCTGAAGGCAGGCGCCTGCGACATCAGACGCACGTGCACCTTGTTGCCCTTGCGCTCGATGCCGGCCGTCTCGGGCTTGACCGAATCCGGGAAATCGGCCATGTTCGAGACCTGGCGCGTCTTGACCACGTCGCGCCGCACGATGATGCCGTCATGCGGTTCCGGATACGCAGTGTGGTCCGACATCAGCACCATTTTCTCGCCACTGATGTTGATCAGTTGCTCGGTTTCGCAGTGCAGCGGGCCAACCGGCAGGAAGCGGTCTTTCGAGAACTTGTTGCCGGAATTGAAGTACTTGCCGTCTGCTTCCTTGGTTTCACCCATCGACGCATAACCATGGCCCGGCTGGTAGTGCACGTCAACCTTGTCGAGCACGGGCTTGACGGTCTTGTCGCCCTTGAACTGCGCAATCGCCTTGTCGACGTTCCACTTGACCACTTGGCTGTCGAGAAACAGCGAGGTGAACGCGTTGCCCTTGCCGTCGAACGCCGTATGCAGCGGTCCCAGGCCCAGTTCCGGTTCCGCCACCACGGCATCGCGCGGCTGCTTCAATTCGCCATTGAACCATTTTTGGACCAGCGCCAGCTCGATCACGGTCGCGGTCGGCGACAGTTTTCCGGCGCACACAAAATACTTTCCGTCCGGGCTGGCATTGACGCCATGCGGATTTTTTCCGACCGGGACGTAGCAGGTCACGGCGGTCTTCGGGTCGGCGTTGGCTGCCTTGCGGCCATCGACCACCGGCACCTTGGAGGTGCCGATCATGGTCGATTTGCCATCCTTGATCATCTGTTCGATGCGTGCGATATCGAAGAAGATGCAGGCATCGCGTTCGGTCGCCATCATGCCGGCCAGATCGGCGGCATTCTCGGTGTTGTACTGGGTGGCAGCGGCCAGCTTGCCGTCGTAGGAACTGGCCACCAGCTCCATGTTGCCATCGATGCGGCACTGCCAGCGCACTTCCATCGTGCTGGCGTCGACGCAGGAAAACAGGCAGCCCCATTTGCTTGGATCGTCCAGGTCACGCCCGTCGTTGGGCAGCGGGGTATGGAACTCGGCGCCGCAGAACACGCGCGTCGTGTAATTGATTTTTTCGTCGACCGGATCGCGCTTGTCGGGGAAAATCCCGTGGAATCCCATCACGTTGGGCAATTGGGTGATCTTGTCGCATTCCATCGTATCCATGCGAATGCGTGCCAGGCGCGAATGGATCTTGTCGTTGGTAAACAACCAGCGGCTATCGTAGGTGCCGTCCTTGTAACTGCCGTGCACGTGGTGCGTGTCTCCGGTTGTGTATTGCAGACTGCCATCGGCCTTGGTCCCCATGATCGCCTTGGATTCGTTGGTAATGCCCCAGCCCACCATGCAATCGGTATTGAATACGGGAATCCGCTTCAAAGTGCGGCCTGAGGGAAGTCCCAATATGCGCATTTCTCCGCCATGTCCTGCGCTGATAAAAGCGTAGTATTCGTCCAGCTGGCCAGGCATTATTTCGTGGCCGCCGGCCGCGCCGGTCTTAGGAGCGGCGGAACCGGCCGGCTTGGCTGGTCCGGCTTCTTCCTTGCATCCCGCCAGGCCAAGCGACACGCCTGCACCTGCCAATCCCATCAATGCGCTCTTGCCCAAGAAGTTGCGTCGCCCTCCCGGCTTCGGCAGGTCCTCGTCCAACGTGGTGTTCTTGGTGCTGCTCATCCGTTTTCTCCTGTTGATGTATCGTAGATTGCACTTGTGATTGCATGCTGCGCGGGAACACCAAGTGTTCCGCAAGCACCGCCGTTAGGCATTGTCCTAACGAGTGTAGGCATTATCCTGATTGTACATCCAAAAAAAATTGATGCATATCAAGGTGTCGTGCGGCAAACGTTGCATGTCTTAATGCATTGCTGGGCCTGGTCTTGACAGAGCGGCTCAATTTAATCACGCTCCAAGCGGTACAATAGCGGCTCCGATTCCACGCTAGAGACCCCCATGGCCGTCAACTCCCCCAAGCCCGTCGCCACCGACCTGAAGCCGGTCGCCGGCATTGAGATCGGCTATGCCGAAGCCGGCATCAAGAAACCCGATCGCAAAGACGTCCTGGTGATGAAATTGGCGCCCGGAGCGACCGTGTCGGGCGTGTTTACCAAGAACCGTTTTTGCGCTGCACCGGTGCAACTGTGCCAGGCCCACCTTGCCGGCGTAAGCGCTGGCGCTGCGCCGATCCGCGCGCTGCTGGTCAATACCGGCAACGCCAATGCGGGCACCGGCGAACAAGGCCTGGCCGACGCCAGGCGCAGCTGCGCTGAGCTGGCCCAGTTGCTCGGCTGCGAACCGGCCCAGATCTTGCCGTTTTCGACCGGCGTGATTCTTGAGCCGCTGCCTTTGGTGCGCCTGGTGGCGGGCTTGCCGCAAGCCGTAGCCAGCCTGAGCGCCGACCGCTGGTATGACGCGGCCGAGACCATCATGACCACCGACACCCAGCCCAAGGCGGCCTCGCGCACGCTCGCGATCAATGGCCACAGCGTCACGCTCACCGGCATCAGCAAGGGCGCCGGCATGATCCGGCCCAATATGGCCACCATGCTCGGCTTTGTGGCGACCGACGCAAAAGTGGCGCAGCCGGTACTCGACCATCTGGTCAGGCAGGCCGCCGACCAGTCCTTCAACTGCATCACGATCGACGGCGACACCTCGACCAACGATTCCTTCATCCTGATCGCCAGCGGCGCATCTAGCCTGGAAGTGAATGCGATCGATACCCCGGAATACGCGGCGCTGGCCGCCGCCGTGATCGAGCTCGCGAGCAACCTGGCGCAGCAAATCGTGCGCGACGGCGAAGGCGCCACCAAGTTCATGACCATCATGGTCGAAGGCGGCGCCAGCATCGAGGAATGCCGCAAGGTCGCTTACTCGATCGGCCATTCGCCGCTGGTCAAGACCGCGTTCTTTGCGTCCGATCCGAATCTGGGCCGGATCCTGTGCGCGATCTGTTACGCCGGCATCGACGACCTCGACGTCGGCAAGCTCGATCTGTATCTG
>JANPCW010000429.1:0-2664 GCA_031431155.1 Janthinobacterium sp.
GCGCTCTTCGAGCACGGCATGGTCGCCCCACACCTTGTCGAGCAGCTGGCTGCGTGAAAACACCCGCTCGGGGTGTGCCAGCAGGAATTTCAAGAGCTTGAACTCGGCATGGCCGATCTCGATTTTCTGCTGGTCCATCAGCACCGAGCAACTGACCGGGTCGAGCGTCACGTTGCCTGCGTGCATTGCCGCCTGCGCATGCTCCGGACTCTTGCGGCGCAACAGCGCCTTGACCCGCGCCAGCAATTCGCGCGGTGAAAACGGCTTGGTTACGTAATCGTCGGCCCCGTTGTTCAAGCCGGCGATCTTGTCCTCTTCCATGCTTTTTGCCGTCAACATAATCACCGGCAGCGCATTGAACTGGCGGTCGGCACGGATGCGCGACAACAGGTGCAGGCCGGTCTGGTCCGGCAACATCCAGTCGAGCAAGATCAGATGCGCAGTGCGCTGCTGAAGGAAGTCCCAGGCAGCGGCCGCCGTCTGCACCGAGCAAGTGTTCCAGCCCGCGTCGCGTAGCGAGAACATAATCAGCTCAACGATTGCAGGTTCGTCCTCAACGATCAGGATCGTCGTCTTTTCAACTGCCATTGTTACTCCGCAGCACGATCGGTGTCGGTGGTGACCACAGCCGGGCGCGTGTGGCGGATATCCTTGCCTTCCACGATGTAGATGACATACTCGGCAATGTTTTTCGCATGGTCGCCGATGCGCTCGATCGCCTTGGCCACCCACAGGGTATCGAGCGCAGCCGAAATGGTGCGCGGATCCTCCATCATGAAGGTGATCAAGTTGCGCAAAATTGAACGAAATTCGTGGTCGATGACAGCATCTTGCGCGATCAACTGGAACGCTTGCTTTCCGTCAAGCCGGGCGAACGCGTCGAGCGCGTCATGCAGCATGTCGCTTGCGCTGGCGGCGATTACGCGCACCATTTCGTAGTGATTGAGCACCACGGCGCCGCGCGCATGCAAGCTCTTGGCGGTGCGCGCGATCTTGGTTGCTTCGTCGCCGATCCGTTCCAGGTCGGTGATCACCTTGATCGTTGCCATCACGGTGCGCAAATCGTTGGCGGCCGGCTGGCGCCGCACGATCAAATGGCTGCAGGCATCGTCGAGCGACACTTCGAGCTGGTTGACGACGTCGTCTTCACGCATCACCTGGTCGGCGCGTTCCGGGTTATCTACCCGGAAACAGGTCATTGCATCGAGGAACTGGGTCTCCACGATGCCGCCCATCAGCAATACCTTAGAGCGGATCGCCTCGAGATCGTTGTCGTACTGTTTGGATGAATGTTCGCCTAGCATGCTGTCTCTCCGTCGTTTATCTGTATTTGCGTGGCTGCAATTGCGGCGTTCAACCGAAGCGGCCGGTAATGTAATCCTGGGTCTCTTTATGGGCCGGATTCATGAAGATCTGGTCCGTATCGCCGAACTCGACCAGCACCCCAAGGTACATATAGGCCGTATAGTCCGAGCAGCGCGCCGCCTGCTGCATGTTATGGGTCACGATCGCAATCGTGTAATCTTGCTTGAGTTCGCTGATCAACTCCTCGACCTTGGCGGTGGAGATCGGATCGAGCGCCGAGGTCGGCTCATCGAGCAGCAGCACGTCGGGCTTGACGGCCACGCAGCGCGCGATGCACAGGCGCTGCTGCTGGCCGCCCGACAGGCTCAAGCCGCTCTTGCTCAATTTATCCTTGACCTCGCCCCACAACGCGGCCTTCTTGAGCACCCATTCGACGCGCTCGTCCATCTCGCCCTTGGACAGGTCTTCGTACAGCCGCACGCCAAAGGCGATATTGTCGTACACCGACATCGGGAACGGGGTCGGCTTCTGGAACACCATCCCGACCTTGGCGCGCAACAAATTGACGTCCTGTCCAGGCTCGAGGATATTGCGCCCGCGGTACATGATCTGGCCCTCGGCGCGCTGGCCAGGATACAGGTCATACATGCGGTTCAAGGTGCGCAGCAAGGTCGACTTACCGCAGCCGGATGGACCGATAAAGGCCGTGACCTTCTTTTCATGAACATCGAGGTTGACGTTGGTCAGGCTTTGCGTTTTTCCATAAAAAAAGTTCAAACCGGAAATCTCGATGGTCTTGGCCACCACCTCGGGCTTTGTAACGGTTGTCGTAGGCATGTTGATCGCTTCAGAAATTAATTCGGGATTTTTTGGCTGAACAGGGTGCGCGACAGAATATTCAGCGCCAGCACACCAAACGTCACCAGCAGCGCGCCGCCCCAGGCCAGCGCGCGCCAGTTGTCGTACGGGCTCATGGCAAACTGATAAATCACCACCGGCAAATTGGCGATAGGCGCATTCATGTCGGCGCTATAGAACTGGTTGTTCAGCGCGGTAAACAACAAGGGCGCGGTTTCGCCGGAGATGCGGGCCAGCGCCAGCAGCACGCCGGTCACCACACCCGCCTTCACCGCACGCAAACGCACCAGCGTGGCAACCTTCCAGCGCGGCGCCCCCAGTGCAAATGCCGCTTCGAGCAAGCTGTTGGGCACCAGGCGCAGCATATTATCGGTGGTGCGCACCACCACCGGGACCGCGATCAGGGACAAGGCAATGGTGCCGGCCCAGCCCGAGAAGTGTTTGACGTTCGCCACATACAGGGCATACACGAACAGGCCGATTACGATCGAGGGCGCCGAC
>JANPCW010000430.1:0-1945 GCA_031431155.1 Janthinobacterium sp.
GACCATCTGCAAGCGCGGCCTGGAAGCGTCGCCGACCAAGGAACTGCTGATCGAAGAGTCCTTGATCGGCTGGAAAGAGTACGAGATGGAAGTGGTGCGCGACAAGGCCGACAACTGCATCATCATCTGCTCGATTGAGAATCTGGACCCGATGGGGGTGCATACGGGCGACTCGATCACGGTGGCCCCGGCCCAGACGCTGACCGACAAGGAATACCAGATCATGCGCAACGCCTCGCTCGCGGTGCTGCGCGAGATCGGGGTCGATACCGGCGGCTCGAACGTGCAGTTCTCGATCAACCCGGCTGACGGGCGCATGATCGTGATCGAAATGAACCCACGCGTGTCGCGCTCGTCGGCGCTGGCCTCGAAGGCGACCGGCTTTCCGATCGCGAAAATCGCGGCCAAGCTGGCGGTCGGTTTCACGCTCGATGAATTGCGCAACGAAATCACGGGCGGCGCTACGCCTGCCTCGTTCGAGCCGTCCATCGATTACGTCGTCACCAAGATTCCCCGTTTCACGTTCGAGAAATTCCCGACCGCGGACCAACACTTGACCACCCAGATGAAATCGGTGGGCGAAGTGATGGCGATCGGGCGCACCTTCCAGGAGTCGTTCCAGAAAGCGCTGCGCGGGCTCGAAGTGGGCGTGGACGGGATGAATGAAAAGACCAAGGACCGCGAAAAGATCGAGGAAGAGCTGGGCGAGCCGGGGCCGGAGCGGATCTGGTACGTGGGGGATGCGTTCGCGCAGGGCTTCACGCTAGATGAAGTGCATGCGCTGACCCATATCGACCCGTGGTTCCTGGTGCAAATCAAGGAAATCGTCGACATCGAACTGTGGCTCGAAACCCAGTCGCTGGAAGTGCTGGGGCGCGACATGCTGTTCAAGCTCAAGCAAAAAGGCTTCGCCGACCGGCGCCTGGCCAAGCTGCTCAAGTGTACCGATACCGAGGTGCGCAACAAGCGCCACGCCCTCAATATTCGTCCGGTCTACAAGCGCGTCGATACCTGCGCCGCCGAGTTTTCGACCAACACGGCGTATATGTATTCGACCTACGAGGAAGAGTGCGAGTCGAATCCGACCGACCGCAAGAAAATCATGGTGCTGGGCGGCGGGCCGAACCGGATCGGGCAGGGCATCGAATTCGATTACTGCTGCGTGCACGCGGCGCTGGCCATGCGCGAAGACGGTTACGAGACCATCATGGTCAACTGCAATCCCGAAACCGTCTCGACCGACTACGACACCTCGGACCGGCTGTATTTCGAATCGCTGACCCTGGAAGACGTGCTCGAAATCGTGGCGATCGAAAAACCGGTTGGGGTGATCGTGCAGTACGGCGGCCAGACTCCGCTCAAGCTGGCGCTCGATCTGGAGGCCAATGGCGTGCCCATCATCGGTACCTCGCCCGACATGATCGATGCGGCCGAAGACCGCGAGCGGTTCCAGAAGCTGCTGCACAAGCTGGGCCTGCGCCAGCCGCCGAACCGTACCGCGCGCACCGAGGAAGATGCCTTGCGCCTGGCGCAGGAAATCGGCTATCCGCTGGTGGTGCGTCCCTCCTACGTGCTGGGCGGGCGCGCGATGGAGATCGTGCACGAGCAGGCCGATCTGGAACGCTATATGCGCGAGGCGGTCAAGGTCTCGCATGATTCGCCGGTGCTGCTGGACCGCTTCCTGAACGATGCGATCGAGGTCGATGTCGATTGCATCTCGGACGGCCAGACCACCTTCATCGGCGGCGTGATGGAGCATATCGAACAGGCCGGCGTGCACTCGGGCGATTCGGCTTGCTCGCTGCCGCCGTATTCGCTGGCCCCTGAGACGATCGCCGAATTGAAGCGCCAGACGCAGCTGATGGCCAAGGGCTTGAACGTGATCGGCCTGATGAACGTGCAGTTCGCGATCCAGAAGCAGGAAGTCGACGGCAAGCTGCAAGAC
>JANPCW010000431.1:0-1580 GCA_031431155.1 Janthinobacterium sp.
GCGGGTTTTGAGGGCCCGCTGGACGATCAATCGTGCAAGAGAAGACCGATCATAGAGCCATTCCTGCTCAATTGACGCAATCCTGTGAAAAAAGTTCGGAAGGATCTGCATCGATCGCAGTGAATTACTTTTTCGGGGCAGGTTTTTTCGCTTCGTGTGCCGGCGCGTCAGCTGGCTCGGGTTTGGACAAGCGCAGCGGCAAGCCCTTCAAGTGGTTCAGCGCTTGCGCCAGCTGGAAATCGTCCTTGCCGCCGTATTCCAGCGGCTTGCGCTGTTTTGCAAGCGCGAGCGCGCGCAATTGATCTTGCGCCTCGTCGCGCAGGATCCGGGCCGCTTCTTTTTCGCGGTCGTTGCTCAAGTGTTTTTCCAGGTCCGCTTCGCGCGTGCGCAAGCCGTTCAAGCCGTCGCCATCGGCCGTTTCATCGACCAGCAAATCGGGCACGATGCCGGTGGCCTGGATCGACCTGCCATGCGGTGTGTAATAGCGCGCCGTGGTGAGCTTGAGCGCGGTGTCGTGCGACAGCGGGCGCACGGTCTGTACCGAACCCTTGCCGAAGGTGCGGCTGCCGATCACGGTGGCGCGCTTGTAGTCTTGCAGCGCGCCGGCCACGATTTCAGAGGCCGACGCCGATCCGGTATTGACCAGCACCACCATTGGCACTTTCTTGACCGCTTCCGGCAATTTGGCGAGGGCATCGGCTTCATTGCGCAGCGAATAATATTCGGGACGGCCGTAGAGAATCTGCTTGGAGTCTGGCAACTGGCCGTTGGTCGAGACGATCGCCGCGTCCTTCGGCAGGAACGCGGCCGAGACGCCGATCGCGCCTTGCAGCAGGCCGCCCGGATCGTTGCGCAAGTCCAGCACCAATCCCTTGAGCTGGGGATCCTGGCGGTACAGCGCCGTGATCTTGGCGGCCAGGTCGTCCAGCGTGGGCTCCTGGAATTGGGCGATGCGGACCCAGGCATAGCCCGGTTCCACGATTTTCGCCTTGACGCTCTTTTGCACAATTTCCTCGCGCGCGATGATGAACGTGAGCGGCTGCGCCACATTCTTGCGCGCAATGGTCAGCGCGACCTTGCTGTGCGGTTCGCCGCGCATGCGCTTTATCGATTCTTCCAGCAGCATGCCCTTGACCGGGGCGCCGTCGAGCCGCGTGATCAAGTCGCCCGGCAAGATGCCGGCGCGGGCGGCGGGCGAGTCTTCGATCGGCGCCACGATCTCGATGTAACCGTCGTCGCTCATGGCAATCTCGATCCCGAGGCCGACAAATTTTCCCTCCGAGCCTTCGCGCAAATCGCGGTAAGCCTTCTTGTCGAGGAACGATGAATGCGGATCGAGCGAGGCCACCATGCCCGAGATGGCTTCGCTGAGCAGCTTCTTGTCGTCCACCGGTTCGACATAATCGGACTTGATCAAGCCAAACACATTGGCCAGCTGACGCAATTCCGCCAAGGGCAGGCCCGGTTCGACCGATTTTTGCGCCAGCGCAGAAAACTGCATCGACACGGCGACGCCTGCGATGACACCCAAACTACTGAGGCCGGAGTTTTTTAATTTATTGCCCATATTTCACCTGATC
>JANPCW010000432.1:0-3521 GCA_031431155.1 Janthinobacterium sp.
GGCGTGGCCCGGTGGCACGCGCAGGTAAATCGGTTGTCCCACGTAACGAACTTGCCGCTCAATAATGACAGGCTCAGCGTAAATCACCCGGGGTTGCGGGAAATCGCCGATATCGACGCGCCCGTAAAAACCAGGCTGGCCGACATTGATCGACACGCCAACGTCGGCGGCTAGGGCAGGAACGGCGGCAGCAAGAATTGTTACGGCAATTAACAGGGTCTTCATGGGGTACCTCTTTTGGTGGGAGAGCATTATGGCGGAAAGTGTGGCCGCAGGAAACATTTTTGCACGTTGCCGTACGGATAGTCCGTGCGCTGGCGCACATTATATAACTAGCGCCACCCAATGCACGATTGCAGCAACGCGCGCCCGGCGCCGGCCAAGTTGCTCAGCACAGCATCTGTTCCAATTGAGGCACCGGGAGCGGCGGGCTGAAATAGAAACCCTGGATTTGATCGCAGCAGTGGCGCCGCAAGTACGCCAGTTGCCCTGCCGTTTCGACACCCTCCGCGATCACGTCCATCTTCAGGCTATGGGCCATGCGGATGATGGCTAGCGCAATGGCGGCATCGTCCGGGTTGCTCGTGACGTCACGGATAAAGGCAATATCGATCTTTAATTTATCGATGGGGAAACGACGCAAATAGGCCAGGCTCGAATAGCCTGTGCCGAAATCATCGATGGAAATTTGCACTCCGCGTTTCTTTAAGTTTTTCAGACTGGCGATGGTGCGCTCGGTGTTGGCCATCAGGGAGCTCTCCGTCAATTCCAACTCCAGCAGATCGGCCGGAATGTCATTGTCGGCGAGCGCTTTGATGACATCCCCGTCCAGATCGCCTTCGATGAATTGGCGGCCCGAGACATTCACCGATACTTGTACCTGGCCGATCGGGGAGCGCATCCATAGCCCGATTTGCTTGCATGCGGTGGCAATGACCCAACTGCCCACCCGCACGATGAGTCCGGTTTCCTCCAATACCGGGATAAAGCGTTGCGGCGACACCAGGCCATGTCCCGGCCGCTCCCAACGCAACAACGCTTCCAGCCCGACAATGCGGCCACTCTTTAGTTGGACCTTGGGCTGGTAGTGCAAGATGAATTCCTCATTCTCGACTGCCCGCCGCAAGGCTGCTTCCAGTTCGAGCCTGGCCAACACCTCGGCATTCATTTGCGCGGTAAAAAAGCGGTAGGTGTCGCGTCCGGCCTGTTTGGCCCGGTACATCGCCGTGTCCGCATATTTGATCAGGATTTCAGGATCCGACGCATCGTCGGGATAGACCGTGATGCCGATGCTGGCGCTCGCGGTCACTTCGTGGCCACTCAGGTCGAACGGCGCGCTCAATACATCGCGTATTTTACTGGCGACCAGGGCTGCGTCTTGCCGGCCGTCTTGCATCACCAGGATCAGGGCGAACTCATCGCCGCCCAGGCGCCCCACGGTGTCGCGGATGCGCACGCACTGGACCAGCCGGTTGCTGAACTGGGTGAGCAGTTCATCGCCGATCGCATGGCCCAGCGTGTCGTTCACGTTCTTGAAGTGATCGAGGTCGATGAACAGGACCGCGACCAGCCAGTCGCTGTCGGCCGCCTGGACTAAGGTCTTCTTCAGGGTTTCATAGAACAGCATGCGGTTCGGCAGGCCCGTGAGGGTATCGTAATGGGCCAGCCGATGCAGCCGTTTCTCGGCTTCCTTGCGCTCGGTGATGTCGCGCACCACGCCGACAATGATCCAATCGGCGGCGAAGCGCTGGGCCTGGCGATGCACTTCGACCGGCAAGCTGGAACCATCCTTGCGCCGCAATTGGATTTCCGTCACTTGATCCATGCCGAGGCCAGCGATGAGAGCATCGTACACGCGCTCGAGCTGTTCAAGCGGAGCCCCGCCCAACTCCGATGGGCCCAACTCGAACAACTCTTCGCGCGTATAGCCGAGCAAGCTGCAGGCGGTCGCATTGACCTCGACAAAGCGCATGGTGCTGCGGTTCACCAGGAAAATGGCATCGGCAGTGGCATCCATTGCTGTGCGGAAGCGCTGCAAGTCCAGTGTGCGCGCCTGCACCTGCTGCTCCAGGATCAAGCTATGATTCTGAAGGAAATCGGCAAATTCTTTCAAACGCAACAGATTGCGCACCCTTAACCACAATTCGGCCCGGTCGACCGGTTTCGTCAAAAACTCTTCTGCTCCGGCATTGAGGCCAGCCAGGCGGGCGCTGCGGTCGATTTGCGCTGTCACCATGATGATCGGAATATTCGAGGTGACGGGGCTGCCTTTAAGGATGTTGGCCACCTGGTAGCCATCCATGCCCGGCATCATGATGTCGAGCAAGATCAAGTCCGGCGCGCACTGCGCGATCGAGGCCAGTGCCTGTTCGCCGCTGGCGGCGCACAGCGTGAAGTAACCTTCGGGCCGCAGCAGCGCTTCGAGCAGCTTGCGGTTTCCGATTTCGTCATCGACGATGAGGATGGTGGCCGCCGGGCGACTCATGGCGCCGGATCCGTGAAATTTGCTTCACCGGCCACCCGCGGTTCTCCCTTGGCCAACAGGAGATCGATCGCCGCATACAATTCCTGGTAGCGCAAGGGCTTGGCGATATACGCATCGCAACCGGCTAGCCGACTTTTTTCCTGGTCCTCTTTCATCGCCAGCGCGGTCAGCGCGATGACGGGAATGGCGGCGGTGGCCGGATCCTGTTTCAGCAGCGCCGTTGCCGCCAAGCCGTCCATGCCGGGCAACTGGATATCCATCAGAATCAGGTCGGGCTGGCTGCCGCGTGCCAGCATCAAACCGGTCTCGGCATCCACAGCGCACAGCACTGTATGGCCGACGCTTTGCAGCAGAAGCGAGGCCAGTTTCATGTTGGCCGGGTTGTCTTCGATGATTAATATTCTAGCCATCTGGCGCCTTTCCAATCCCGCTCAGCATACCTGGAGTCAGAGATTTTTTGTATGCTTCACCGCGAAAATTACTCTACCCCCAACTGATTGTATAAATTTACTCTGGCCCAAGCGGATGATTAATGTGCCAGCAATGCGCGCCTCACCTCGGCGATGAAACGAACACGATTGAACTCTGCTTTTTCAACAATATGGATGAGCTGGTCCGGATTGCTATTGAGTGCAGCACGGTCTTGCGGCGTGACCTGTTTGGCGGTCACCACCAGAATCGGGATGCGCGCCGTCTCGCTATTGCGCAAGAGGGCTTGAACCACATCGAAGCCGCTCACTTCCGGCATGATCAAGTCGAGCAAAATCAGGTCCGGCCGCACCTGCTGCGCCAGCGTGATCGCCTCGCTGCCGCCATACGCGCGCACCACCGCATAGGCCGGGGTCGGCAAGAACGCGGCAATCACCTCGACTGCCTTAGGGTCGTCATCGACGACCAGTACCGTGTGAGTGCGCTCCTGGGCTGGATGCAGGTCCAGATTGGCCAGCGCCGCTTTCAGCTGGGCGCGGCTGATGGGCTTTTGCAGTACGGCGGCAGCGCCACCGGCCAGTGCCATATTGGTGTCGGCCAAGCCGGC
>JANPCW010000433.1:0-3296 GCA_031431155.1 Janthinobacterium sp.
CGCCCCCGTTCAAGACCGCCGTGTCGCTCGCGTCTTGGCGCGCGAACATGCGGAGCCCGGGGTGCCGATGATCGTGCTGGAAACCGCGCTGGCCGCGAAATTCAATGAAACCATTCTCGATGCGCTGGGCGAGGACGCGGCGCGTCCTGCAGGTTTTGAAAATATCGAAGCGCTGCCGCAAAAATTCGTCGTCATGAAGCCGGACCTGGCGCAAATGAAAACCTACATCGCCGCCAACACGGGGCTATAAGCGATCGCCATGACCGAGACCAAGCCAAGATCGCCGACGCTGCCGCCAATGTTGTCGGTGAGCGAAGCGCTCGATTTCCTCTTGAGCGCGGCGCGCCCGGTGGGCGAGACGGAACTGGTGCAAACGCTAGAGGCAAATGGCCGGATCCTGGCCGCGGACCAAACCTCGTCGATCAACGTGCCGGGCGCGGACAACACCCAGATGGATGGTTATGCGGTGCGCGCGCTTGACTGCGCCAGCGGGTCGGCGACCTTGCCCGTGACGCAGCGCATTCCGGCCGGCCGCTTGGGGCTGCCTTTGGCGGCGGACAGCGCAGCGCGCATTTTTACCGGTGCATTGATCCCGCCGGGCGCGGATGCTGTCGTGATGCAGGAGCAATGCGAAGCCAATGCCGATGCCAGCAGCGTGACAATCAAGCATGCGCCGAAAGCGGGCGACTGGATCCGCCGCGCGGGTGAAGATATTGTTGCCGGCAGCGTGATCCTGGCGGCTGGAACCCGCCTGCGCAGCCAGGAACTCGGCTTGGCCGCATCGGTCGGACTGGCCAATTTGTCGGTGCGGCGCAAGTTACGGGTGGCCGTATTTTTCACCGGCGATGAATTGACCATGCCCGGTGCAGCGCCGGCCGGGCAGCTCGCTCCCGGTGCCATCTACAATTCGAACCGCTTCACCTTGCGCGCCTTGCTGGAAAACCTCGGTTGCGAGATTGCCGACTTCGGCATCGTGCCCGACTCGCTCGCGATGACCCGTTCCACCTTGCGCCGCGCCGCGCAGGAGAACGACTTGATTATCACGTCGGGTGGGGTGTCGGTCGGCGACGAGGACCATATCAGGCCGGCGGTACAAGCCGAGGGGCGTTTGGACCTGTGGCAGATCGCCGTCAAGCCAGGCAAGCCGCTCGCTTTTGGCGAAGTCAATCGCAACGATGGCGCGGCCTTTTTCCTCGGACTGCCCGGCAATCCGGTGTCGAGCTTCATCACCTTCCTGCTGTTCGTGCGCCCATTTATCTTGCGTCTGCAGGGCGTCCAAGGCCAGTGCGCTCTGGCGCCGAAGGCATACCAGCTTCGTGCCGATTTCAGCTGGCCGAAAGCGGACCGCCGCAACGAGTTTCTACGGGCGAAAATCAATACCGACGAGGGGCTAGACCTGTTTGCCAATCAGGGCTCGGGCGTCTTAACCTCGACCGTGTGGGGCGACGGACTGATCGACAATCCGCCTTCGCACACCATCAAGCCGGGCGACCTGGTTCGGTTCATTCCATTTAGCGAATTGCTGCACTGAGAGTAAATAACTGATGATCATTACACTGCGTTTTTTCGCCAGCGTGCGCGAGAAAATTGGCGTCTCGCAGGAACAATTCGAGGTGCCCGCCGGCGTGCTGACCGTGGGCCAGGTGCGCAAGTTCTTGGTCGGGCGAGGGGCGGCCTGGGCCGAGGCGCTGTCTGAAGGCCGCGCGCTGCGCATGGCCTGCGATCAGACCATGTGCAGCGCCGGCACGGCACTCACGGACGGCTGCGAAGTCGCGTTTTTCCCGCCGGTGACGGGCGGCTAGTGAAAACGTCTGGCGCGACACCTCCAGCTGCTCGGCTGGCATCGGATATCTCTCAGTTACCACGCGTTTCTATTATTGGCGGTGGGCCGGCCGGATTGATGGCGGCGCAGACCCTGATTCAGGGCGGACTCCGGGTCGACCTGTACGATGCGATGCCTTCGGTCGGACGCAAATTTTTGCTGGCGGGCAAGGGAGGGATGAATATCACTCACGCCGAGCCGGCCCCGCAATTTCTGACGCGCTATGGCGAGCGCAGCGCAGAGCTGACCCCGTGGCTGACGGCGTTCGGGGCCGAGGCCGTGCGCGGCTGGGTGCATGGTCTGGGCGTGGACACTTTTGTCGGCAGCTCGGGCCGCGTTTTCCCTGCCGATATGAAGGCAGCGCCGCTGTTGCGCGCATGGTTGCACCGTCTGCGCGCAGCCGGCGTGCAGTTTCATATGCGGCATCGCTGGCTAGGATGGGAGGGCGGCGCGTTAGCGTTTGCCAGCCCCGCCGGCGCCCGGATGGTGGAAGCCGATGCAGTCGTGCTTGCGCTGGGCGGCGGCAGCTGGGCCCGGCTCGGCTCGGATGGCGCCTGGCTGCCCTTGCTGCAGCAAGCCGGTGTCGCCGTTGCGCCGCTGCGTCCATCGAACTGCGGGTTCGACGTAGGCTGGAGCGAACACTTTGGCAGCCGCTACGCCGGACATCCATTAACCACCGTGGCGATCACGTCCACCGATGCGAGCGGCGCCCCGATGCGCAGGCAGGGCCAGTTCGTGATTACCGCCACTGGCGTCGAAGGCAGCCTGATCTATGCACTATCGGCGGCCCTGCGCGATCAAATCGAGGCCGATGGCAGCGCCTTGATCCACCTTGACCTGTTGCCAGATTTTTCGGCCCCAAAAGTGATGGAGGAAGTGTGCCGCCCGCGCGGCGCGCGCTCCATGTCGAGCCACTTGCAAAGCCGGCTCGGCATAAAGGGCGTCAAGTCCGGATTGCTGCGCGAATGCCTCGCAGCCGACGAGTTTGGCGATCCGCAGCACCTGGCGCGGGCGATCAAGATGCTCCCCTTGCGGCTGGCGCAGGCGCGCCCGATCGACGAAGCGATCAGCAGTGCAGGCGGGGTGCGCTTCGATGCGCTGCACATGGAGGACGCGTTCCAAGCCATGTTGCAGGCCCGGCCCGGGGTATTTTGCGCCGGCGAAATGCTCGACTGGGAAGCGCCGACCGGCGGCTATCTGCTCACCGCTTGCCTGTCCAGCGGCCGCGCCGCAGGGCAGGGCGCGCTGGCCTGGCTCGCTCAAAAGCGCGGGCCGGAATCTTGAAACCGCTGTTAATCTTGCCAGCTCACCTCGCCCGATCCTGAGCGCGTCACGCTGCGCTGGCCCGGGTTTCCATGCACCGTCAGGTCGCCGCTGCCGCGCAGGGTCAAATTGGCGACCTCGTTGGCACGCACCTCAGCGGTGCCCGAACCTTGCATTTGAACCGAGCAAGTGTCTGCGCTCAGATGCTTCG
>JANPCW010000434.1:0-3312 GCA_031431155.1 Janthinobacterium sp.
CGCGCGCACTGGCAGCATCCTGGCACAGTACCAGCCCCACCGCACGATGGCAGCCGCGCATTTGTGGGCCAGCCTGCATGCGATTGAACAGTCCTGAATTCGCAGACCCTGGGATTTCGGGACGCTGAAAAGCAAAAGCCTCGATTCAAGTGCGAATCAAGGCTTTTGCATGTGTTTGGTTGCGGGGACAGGATTTGAACCTGTGACCTTCGGGTTATGAGCCCGACGAGCTGCCAGACTGCTCCACCCCGCGTCTGATTTGTCTATTATAGATGGCTTTGCTCGTTTAGGCAATGGCAATCCTCCGGTCCGGTGCAATGGCCGCGCAACAGGGACCTTTTCGGCCCGGTCGACATTATTCAAAATGCGGCGGGCGCCCCGCAATCGGTGTAAAGTAGTTAAAACCACCTTTGAATATTTCTCTATGAAATTTTGTTCCGAATGCGCCTACCCTGTCACGCTGCTGATTCCGGCCGGTGACAACCGTCCCCGTTATGTGTGCGCCCAGTGTGAAGCGATCCACTATCAGAACCCCAAGCTCGTGATCGGGTCGATTCCGGTCTGGGAACAGGATGGACAGCCGCACGTGTTGCTATGCAAGCGCGCGATCGAACCGCGTCTCGGTTACTGGACCCTGCCGGCCGGCTTCATGGAAAACAATGAGACCACCTCCGATGCGGCGATCCGTGAGACGGTGGAAGAAGCCGGCGCCAATATTGAATTGCAGGCTTTATACACCTTGCTCAATGTGCCGCAAGTGCATCAGGTGCACCTGTTTTACTTGGCGCGCCTGATCGACCTTGGGTTTGCCCCCGGCATCGAGAGCCTGGACGTGAGGCTGTTCCGGGAAGATGAAATCCCATGGGACGATCTGGCTTTTCCAACCATCCGCACCACGCTCGAACTGTTCTTCGCCGACCGGGTGAAAATGCGCGAAGGCGGCAGCTACGGCTTTCATACGCATGACGTCAGCCGGCCGATGGCGTGCCCGGAAGCCTAGCGCCGGGAACCGCAATGATTCCCTGGCTTGAATCGACTACCCCATTTCCCGATGTGTCCCAGGCGCTGAAGCACGATGCACCGGGCTTGTTGGCCGCAGGCGCCGATTTATCGCCGCAGCGTCTGCTGGCCGCCTATCGCAACGGGATCTTTCCCTGGTTTTCCGAAGGCCAGCCTATCCTCTGGTGGAGCACCGATCCGCGCATGGTGTTGATGACGGATCGCTTTCGGGTATCCGACAGCCTGAAGAAAACATTGCGCAAGGTCAGGCGCAGCATGGATTCCGATGGCCGCTGGCAGGTCCGCTTCGACAGCGCGTTTGACGCTGTCATGCGCGCCTGCGCCGCGCCGCGAAGGGATGGCCCGGGCACCTGGATTTCGGACGACATTATCACCGGGTACAGCGGCCTGCATGCGCTCGGCCTGGCCCATTGCTGCGAACTGTGGCATGACGGCGAACTCGTCGGCGGCGCCTATGGGGTGTGCATCGGTCGCATGTTTTATGGCGAATCGATGTTTGCGCGCGTGCCCGATGGCTCCAAGATCGCGCTCGCTTATCTGGTGGCTTTCCTCAAGAGCCAGGGCGTGGCGATGATCGACTGCCAGCAAGAGACGGCCCATCTGGCCTCGCTGGGTGCGGCGCCGATCACGCGCGCACGGTTTCTGGCGCACCTGCTAAAGGCGATTGACGAGCCACAAATTGTGTCATGGGAACCAATTGCGCCGGATGCCAGTCCGATATAAGCTCAATCATGACCGCTCGTGGCTCAATGCATAATCACTGCAAAGGCGAGTATGACGCACCTTAACGACCTGCCTTTCTCGACGCTGCAGTTCTACACCACAGCGCCCTACCCTTGCAGCTATCTCGATGCACGCCAGGCGCGCTCGCAGGTGGCGACACCGTCGCACCTGATCAATGCCGACGTCTATTCCGAACTGGTCAGAAACGGATTCCGGCGCAGCGGCATCTTTACCTATCGCCCGCATTGCGATGCTTGCCAGGCCTGCATCCCGGTGCGCGTGCTGACGGCCCAATTCGCCCCGAACCGGACCCAGCGACGAGCCAAAGCCAGGCACCGCAACCTCAAGGCCAGCGTGACCACGCTCGGCTTCAACGACGAGCATTACGCGCTTTACCTGCGTTACCAGACGACGCGCCATGCTGGCGGCGGCATGGACCAGGACAGCCGCGACCAGTACGCGCAGTTCCTGCTGCAAACCCGGGTCAACACGCGCCTGGTGGAGTTTCGCGAGCCCAACGGCGCGTTGCGCATGGTCAGCATCATCGATGTATTGGCCGACGGCCTGTCCTCGGTCTACACCTTCTTCGACCCCGACGTGGCGGGCGCATCGTATGGCACTTACAACGTGCTGTGGCAGATCGCGCAGGCACAAGAGTTGAATCTGCCTTACGTTTATCTCGGTTACTGGATCGCGCAGAGCCCGAAAATGGCGTACAAGATCAACTTCAGGCCGCTCGAAGCGCGCATGCAGGGCAACTGGAAAATCCTCGAAGCGCCGCCCGGCCGCCCGGCCGCCGCTGCCGCGCTGTAAAATACCGCCACATTTCACAGCGGCCCGGCACCCGCCCATGCGCAACGCACATGCGGCACCCGCTTCAACCAAGGGTGCCCCATGTCCGAAAATTTCTTGTATTCCCTGACCCGCCCGCTGCTTTTCGCGCTCGATGCCGAAGCGGCGCACAACCTGACCCTGGCCGCGCTGCAGCACGGCGCCGCGCTTGGCCTGACCCGGGCCGTGCGCAAGCCCGACCCCGATCCACGCACCGTGATGGGAATTTGCTTCCCGAACCCAGTTGGCCTGGCCGCAGGCCTGGACAAGGACGGCGCCTACATCGACGGCCTGGCCGCCCTCGGTTTCGGTTCGATCGAGATCGGTACGGTCACGCCACGCGCGCAGGCCGGCAATCCGGCACCGCGCATGTTCCGCCTGCCGCGGGCCCGTGCCATCATCAACCGGATGGGATTTAACAATGGCGGGGTCGATGCATTCGTGGCAAACGTGCAAGCCTCGAAATTCTATCAAAACAAGCAAGGCGTGCTGGGCTTAAACATCGGCAAGAACGCTGCCACCCCGATTGAGCGCGCGGCCGAGGACTACCTGCATTGCCTGGAAAAAGTCTATCCGTACGCCAGTTACATCACGGTCAACATCTCGTCGCCGAATACGAAAAACCTGCGCCAACTACAGGGCGCATCGGAATTGGATGCGCTGCTCGCGCAACTCAAGAATGCGCAGGCGCGGCTGGCCGACCTGCACCATCGCTATGTTCCGCTGGCCTTGAAGATC
>JANPCW010000435.1:0-1952 GCA_031431155.1 Janthinobacterium sp.
GCGTGGCGTTTCATGCTGCCGATGGCAGTCCGGTCAGGGCCGGGTCGTCTTAGCGATGCACCACCAGCGTGCCTGGCAAGCTGCTCAGGTAAGCGGACAAATCCTTCATATCCTGGCGCGACAAGGGCTTCACCTGCCCCCCCATGATCGCATTGGCGCGGCCATTGGCTGCATCGCCGCGTTTGTAGGCGACCAGCGCGTGCTCGAGGTAATCCTTGTGCTGGCCAGCCAGTTTCGGATAGCTGGGATCGATCGGTGTGCTGAAATCCTTGCCGTGGCAGGAGGCGCAACCGTATTTGTCCGCCAGCGCTTTGCCGGCGCCGATATTACCGGCCGCCGATGCGTTGAAGGTGATGAGCGTGCAGAACAAGGCTGTGATAATTTTTTTCATGACCAATATTCCTTATTTCTGCGCAAGTTGTGGTGCTTGCTGAGCGTAATACGCTGCAACGTCGGCGATGTCCTGATCCGACAGGCTGACGGCGATACCGCGCATCGACGGATGCTTGCGATCGCCTTTTTTATAGGCTTGCAACGCGCTTTCAATGTACTTGGCGGACTGCCCACCAATCATCGGCACCCGATAAACCTCAGGAAAAACCGCTTTGTATCCCGGAATGCCATGGCACCCGATGCACATTTCAACCTTGGTGGAGGCGGCTTTGGCGTTTCCAACGATGTCTGCCGCTGCGCCGAGATTGGCAATGCCGGCGAGCACGAGAAGTGCGAAGAGTTTTTTCATGGGGTGAGGTTAATCAGTTTAATCAGCGGTAATCGGATCGCGCATGTGCAAAATGTCAAGTTTCGCACTGTCAGCGAGCGATTTTAACCCAAGACGTTGCCGTAGTCCACTTTGCTGAGGCATCGCGCCGCGCACTTGGTGCGTGCCGGCTGCGTTGGCTGCACTGCCGGTTCTAGCTTATACTCAAAATCATTCCACTTTAAACAGAACACGCTATGCAAGCACATCACGCACCAGGCCAGCGCTTCCAGGGCTCCGATAGTTATGTCGCCACTGCCGACTTGAAACTGGCCGTGAATGCGGCGTTGACGCTGCAGCGCCCGCTGCTGATCAAGGGCGAGCCCGGGACCGGCAAGACCATGCTGGCCGAGGAAGTGGCGGCGGCGCTGAACATGCCGCTGATGCAGTGGCATATCAAGTCGACCACCAAGGCGCAGCAGGGTTTGTATGAATACGATGCGGTGTCGCGCCTGCGCGATTCGCAACTGGGCGATGCGCGCGTGCGCGATATCCACAATTACATCGTCAAGGGTGTGCTGTGGCAGGCTTTCACCGCGAACGAGCCGGTGGTGCTGCTGATCGACGAGATCGACAAGGCCGATATCGAGTTTCCCAACGACTTGCTGCGCGAACTGGACCGGATGGAGTTCTATGTCTACGAAACGCGCGAGATGGTCGTTGCCAAGCACCGGCCGCTGGTGATCATCACCTCCAATAACGAGAAAGAATTGCCGGACGCCTTCCTGCGGCGCTGTTTCTTTCACTACATCAAGTTCCCGGACAAGGATACGATGACGCAGATCGTCAACGTCCATTATCCGAAACTCAAGCAGGAATTGCTGGCGCAAGCGCTGCACACGTTTTACGAGGTGCGCGAGGTGGCAGGGCTGAAGAAGAAACCGTCGACCTCGGAATTTCTGGACTGGCTCAAGCTGCTGCTGGCCGAGGACATTCCGGCCGAGGCCTTGCGCAGCAAGGACCTGAAGGCGATCGTGCCGCCGCTGCATGGCGCCCTGCTCAAAAATGAGCAAGACGTGCACCTATTCGAGCGCCTGATCCACATGTCGCGCACCAACCGCTGATGCAAGACCTGGTCCCGACCATACTGGAGTACAACGGGGTGCGCCTGGAGCCGCTGGCGCCGGTGCACGCGGACGGCTTGAGCGCAGCTGCTCAGGACGGCCAGTTGTGGCGATTGCGCGTCACCTCC
>JANPCW010000436.1:0-1948 GCA_031431155.1 Janthinobacterium sp.
CTTCGGCAATGGCGCCGCGCTCGCGCGAGCCCAGGCGCGGGTGGTCGCGGAAATAGCGCGACAAAGTCGAGTCGGCGGGCGCCGTAAAGCGCAAGATCTCGCGCAACGCTTCTTCAGCGTTGGCCAGGATCGCTGGTGGCAGTCTCATGGAATTCCTTAGTAATTGGTTTGTTGAGGTGCGCCGGCAATGCGCACGGTGCCATCTTCGAGCGTCAGCTTGTCATCGATAAACAAGGCAATCGCGCGCGGATAAAGCCTATGTTCCTGTTCCAGCACGCGCGCTGCCAGCGTGGTTTCCGTGTCGTCCGGCAAGACCGGCACCACCGCCTGCGCGACGATCGGGCCGTGATCGAGTTCGGCCGTGACAAAATGGACGGTTGCCCCATGCTGTGCGGCGCCACTGGCGAGCGCTTGCCGGTGCGTGCCAAGGCCGGGAAAATCGGGCAGCAGCGATGGGTGGATATTGAGCATGCGCCCGGCGTAATGCGCAACCAACGAGGGGGTCAGGATCCGCATGAAGCCGGCCAGCACCACCAAATCGGGCGAAAAACTGTCGATCGCCTGTTGCAGCGCGGCGTCGAACTGGGCGCGCGTGGCAAACTTCTGGTTCTCGACGACCGCGCTGGCAATACCGTGTGCGGCGGCAAATTTCAGGCCTTGCGCATCGGCCTTGTTGCTGATGACGGCAGCGATGCGGGCCGGCCACCGTTCCGCTTGGGCCGCGCGCACGATCGCTTCCATGTTGCTGCCGCGGCCGGAAATAAGGATAACGATGTTTTTCATAGCGCGCATTGTACCCGTTTGCAGCGCCACGAACCAAGAAACCGGCGTTGCAAAACAGGTTCCAGCGCATCGCCTGTCAGCCCGCCCGACCAAGCAAACAGTGGCGCTAGAGGCTCACTCGAACGAATAAAAGACGCGGAACGGCACTTTCTTTTCGGCCCAGAAATCGGCGGCATCGCGAAATACATCGAGCAAGGTCTCGCGCGCTTCCTTATCGAATTTTTGGGTATTGGGCAGTTGCTCCAGTACCACCAGAAACCCAGGCTGCGGGCCAGCCTTGTGGACGGTGTCGGTCAGGCATTCGCGCAGCGCGTCGAAATTTTTTCCGAAATTTTTAGGAAGGAGAAACGATTCGGCAATGATCGCCAATACCTGTTGCTTTGTCGCACCTGCGGCACAGTGCGCGTACAAAAAGTGCTGCCCGAGGCGGGCGGTCTCTTCTTGCAGTTCGGCCACACGGAAAGCGCGGATGGACTGCACAAGGTTGGGCGGCACTGTTATCAACAAACTCATTTTTCCCTTAGGTCGACCGGTTAAGAACGGCATTACTGTTGCACTACTATTTTCCGTGAGTATCCCGTTGTCGCGTTGCCACACGTCAATGTATCAAGAATCGTATAAGGGTACCGTTTTGTAGTAAACGAATCAACCCCGAATGTGATGTCTAACGCAAGATTTTGTAGAAAACAGAAGCTTTCACGTTGAAATATCCGAAAATGCATCCCTGCGGACCATGCGTGGCCGCCCAACCCGGCCTCGCCCTTGCTGTTACAATTTGTTGCTAGGTGGACTGCGTTTCGGGGTCAAGGAGTATTAACATAGCCGTATTCCATCCGTTTGTCCGGATTCGCGTATTCACCAATATGAGGTACCAAATGAACCTGCAAGCCAAATTGATTGTTTCAGCCCTTTGTTTCGGCGCCCTGCCATTGGCTCAGGCGGCCGAGTTCGAGGACTACGGCCGCGTGGTAAACGTCAAGCCGCAAGTCGAGCAAATTAACCGCCCGCGCCAGGAATGCAAGACCGAATACGTTCAGGCGCCCATCCAGCAGCAGCCCCAGCAGCGCAGCGCCGGCGGCTCCATCATCGGCGGGATCGCCGGTGCGCTGATCGGTAACCAGGTTGGCGGCGGCACCGGCCGCACGGCAGCCACCGCCGCCGGCGC
>JANPCW010000437.1:0-9551 GCA_031431155.1 Janthinobacterium sp.
GATCGCCGTGTCGGTCTGGGCGCGCGTCTTGCGTGCGTTGACCAAGTCGTAATAAACCTTGCCGGAGCAGGCCACGACGCGCTTGACCTTGTTCACATCGATCTTTTCATCGACTTCGCCGATCACCGTGTGGAACCCGCCTTTGGCCAGTTCGGACAGGGGCGATCCGGCATCCTTGTTGCGCAACAGCGATTTGGGGGTCAGGATCACCAGCGGCTTGCGGAACTGGCGCACCATCTGGCGCCGCAGCAAATGGAAGATCTGCGCGGCCGAAGTCGGCTGCACCACTTGCATGTTGTTGTCGGCGCACAGCTGCAGGAAGCGTTCCGGACGGGCCGACGAATGCTCCGGACCCTGCCCTTCATAACCGTGCGGCAGCATCATGACCAGCCCGGAGGCACGGCCCCACTTGACTTCGCCGCTGCTGATGAACTGGTCGATCACCACTTGCGCCCCGTTGGCGAAGTCGCCGAATTGGGCTTCCCAAATGGTCAGCGTGTTGGGCTCGGCCGTCGAGTAGCCGTATTCAAACGCCAGCACCGCTTCTTCCGACAGGACCGAGTCGATCACGACAAACGGCGCCTGGTTGTCCGACACGTTTTGCAGCGGAATGTAGGTGCCCGCATCCCACCGTTCGCGGTTCTGGTCGTGCAGCACGGCGTGCCGGTGCACGAAGGTGCCGCGCCCGGCGTCCTGGCCGGTCAGGCGGATCGCGTAGCCGGAAGCGAGCAGGGTTGCGTAGCCCATGTGCTCGCCCATGCCCCAGTCCAGATTGAGTTCGCCCTTGCCCATCGCGGCGCGGTCGTTGAGCACTTTTTCGACCAGCGAATGGACCTTGAACTGTTCCGGCACGCTGGTGATCTTGGCGGCCAGGCGTTTCAGTTCCGTCATCGGCACGGCGGTGTCGGCGCTGTCGGTCCATTTGCGGTTCAGGAACGGCAACCAGTCGACCGCATACTTGTTCTTGAAGTCCGAGATGACCGGATCGACCGTGTGCTTGCCGCTATCCATCGCATCGCGGAACGCGGCCACCATGGCGTCGCCGGCGTCTTGCGCGATCGTGCCCTGGGCCGCCAGCTTGTCGGCGTACAGCTTGCGCGTACCCGGGTGCTGGGCGATCTTCTTGTACATCAGCGGCTGGGTCAGCGCCGGCGTGTCCTGCTCATTGTGGCCGAGCTTGCGGTAGCAGATGATGTCGAGCACGATGTCCTTCTTGAACAGCATGCGATAGTCGAGCACGATCTGGGTGGCCAGCACCACGGCCTCAGGGTCGTCGCCATTGACGTGCAGCACCGGCGCCTCGATCATCTTGACCACGTCCGAGCAGTACAGGGTCGAGCGCGAATCGCGCGGATCCGAGGTGGTGAAGCCGATCTGGTTGTTGATCACGATGTGGACCGTGCCGCCGGTGCCGTAACCGCGGGTCTGGGCCAGATTGAGCGTTTCCATGACCACGCCCTGGCCGGCAAATGCGGCGTCGCCGTGCACCAGGATCGGCAGCACTTGGGCGCCGTCCTTGTCGCCGCGGCGCTCCATGCGCGCCTTGACCGAACCCTCGACCACCGGATTGACGATCTCGAGGTGCGACGGATTGAACGCGAGCGACAGGTGGATCGGGCCGCCCGGGGTCGAGATATCGCTGGAAAATCCCTGGTGGTACTTGACGTCGCCCGACGGCAGTTCGGCGCCGTGCTTGCCCTCGAACTCTTCGAACAGGTCTTGCGGGCTCTTGCCCAGGATGTTGACCAGCACGTTCAGGCGGCCGCGGTGGGCCATCCCGATCACGATTTCCTGCACGCCTTGTTCGCCGGCGCGCTGGATGGTCTCATCGAGCGAAGTGATGAAGCTCTCGCTGCCTTCGAGCGAGAAGCGCTTTTGCCCGACGTAGCGGGTATGCAGGTAGCGCTCCAAGCCTTCGGCCGCGGTCAGGCGGTCCAGAATGTCGATTTTCTTCTCGGCCGAAAAGGCAGGGGTCGAGCGGATCGATTCCAGTTTTTCCTGCAGCCAGCGCTTTTCGGCCGGATCGCTGATGTACATGTACTCGGCGCCGATCGAACGGCAATAGGTCTCGCGCAGGAAGTTGACCAGGTCGCGCAAGGACGCCGTTTCAACCCCGAAGTAGGTATTGCTGATGTTGAACTTGATGTCCAGGTCGGCATCGGTGAAACCATAGAAGCTCGGTTCCAGCTCGGGAATGGCGGGACGCTCCTGGCGCAACAACGGATCCAGATTGGCCCAGCGCGAACCGAGGTAGCGGTAGGCGGCGATCAGCTGGGTGGCGGCGACCCGCTTGCGGCCCATTTCAGCGTCGGTCGATGCAATAACGACCCGGATCGGGCCTTGCTTGGCGCGCTCGGCGAACGAGGCAACTACCGAGGCGTGGCCCACGTCGGGCTTGTTGCTGCCATCCACGGCGGGCACGTGCTGCATGGCGTCGAAATAGGCGCGCCAGTTGTCCGGCACCGAACCGGGATTGTACAGGTAAGACTCGTACAGATCCTCGACGTACGGCGCGTTTCCGCCGAACAGGTAGGAGTTGGCATTTAGTTGTTGCATCATATTGCTCACCTTTCTTCGCGTTTCGCGAGATTAGCGGGTTAATCTAACCTTCCGCGACACGGCCTGACCGGTTAGCGGATTGCACATCAAGTTGTGGGGAAGGGCTGAACTGCGTTCTAAATCTTGTATTCTGAAAAAAGTTAATCAGCATAGCACGCTGCATTATAAAACAACAACCGGCGCGGCGAAATAGATCGGGCCTGGTCGGGCTTCATGAATGCGAAAAAAGCGAGCCCGTGGCTCGCTTTTTTATGCTGCCAGCTTAGCCGCGCTGCTTGAGCGGCGGCACGTCGCGCGTCTGCGAACCGACGAACAGCTGGCGCGGACGGCCGATCTTTTGCTCGGGATCGGAAATCATCTCGTTCCATTGCGCGATCCAGCCGATGGTGCGCGCCATCGCGAAGATGCCGGTAAACAGCGATACCGGAATGCCCAGCGCCGATTGCACGATGCCCGAATAGAAGTCGACGTTCGGGTACAGCTTGCGGGAAACGAAGTATTCGTCTTCGAGCGCGACTTTTTCCAGCGCCATGGCCAATTTGAACAGCGGGTCGTCTTGCAGGCCCAGTTCTTCCAGCACTTCGTAGCAGGTCTCGCGCATCAGCTTGGCGCGCGGGTCGAAGTTCTTGTAGACGCGGTGCCCGAAGCCCATTAGCTTGACGCCGGAATCCTTGTCCTTCACTTGCGCGATGAACTCGGGGATCTTGTCGACGCTGCCGATTTCCTTGAGCATGTTGAGCGCCGCTTCGTTGGCACCGCCATGCGCCGGGCCCCACAGGCAGGCGATCCCGGCTGCGATACAGGCGAACGGGTTGGCGCCGGACGAACCGGACAGGCGCACCGTCGAGGTCGACGCGTTTTGCTCGTGGTCCGCATGCAAGATGAGGATCCGGTCCAGCGCGCGCACCAGCACGTCGTTCACTTTGTATTCTTCGCACGGATTGCCGAACATCATGCGCATGAAGTTGGCGCTGTACGACAGGTCGTTGCGCGGATAGACGAAGGGCTGGCCCATCGAATATTTGTAGGACATCGCGACCAGGGTCGGCATCTTGGCGATCAGGCGGATGGCCGACACTTCGCGGTGATGCGGGTCGTTGATGTCGAGCGAGTCGTGGTAGAACGAGGCGAGCGCGCCGACCGTGCCCACCAGCACCGACATCGGATGGGCGTCGCGCCGGAAACCGCGGAAGAAAAACTGCATCTGCTCATGCACCATCGTGTGCTTGGTCACGGTGTCGGTGAATTTGGTCTTTTCCGCCGCGCTCGGCAATTCGCCGTTCAGCAGCAGGTAGCAGGTTTCGAGGAAGTCGCACTCAACCGCCAGCTGCTCGATCGGGTAGCCGCGGTACAGCAATTCGCCCTTGTCGCCGTCGATGTAGGTGATCGATGAGTTGCAGGCCGCGGTCGACATGAAACCGGGATCGTAGGTGAACTTGCCGGTGCCGGCGTATAGCTTACGGATGTCAATGACTTCCGGGCCGACTGTGCCCTTGTAAATCGGGAAATCGATGGGAGCACTGCCGTCGGAGAAGGACAGTGTGGCTTTCGTTGTAGAGATGTTCATGGCTCTTCCTTCTAGGTAGGTGAGGCTAACTAAAAATTACAAACTTTAAGCGCTGCGCAGGCGCACCAGCAGCGCGCGCACCTGGGGCAAGTCGAGCGCGCCCTCCGGTTCGGTGCGCGCCAACAGCAAACCCATCAGCGAATTGTCCGACACATCGAGCAAGCGCGTCAGCGCATCGACTTCATCGTCCGTCAATTGCTGTTCGTGCGCGTCGAGGAAGCGGGTCAGGATCAGATCGTTCTCAAGCAAGCCGCGGCGCGCGCGCCAGCGCAGGCGCGCCCGGTTGGCCGGGTCCGATTGATGGTTTATCACAGTAGAATCGTTCATAAGGGAAATCCTTAGATGGCGCGCCGCACCATCAATTCCTTGATCTTGCCGATCGCCTGGTTCGGGTTCAAGCCTTTCGGGCAGACGTCGACGCAGTTCATGATCGAGTGGCAGCGGAACAGGCGGTACGGGTCTTCCAGGTTGTCCAGGCGCTGGGCGGTGGCTTCGTCGCGGCTGTCGGCGATGAAGCGGTACGCTTGCAGCAGACCGGCCGGGCCGACGAACTTGTCCGGGTTCCACCAGAACGACGGGCACGAAGTCGAGCAGCACGCGCACAGGATACACTCGTACAGGCCATCGAGCTCTTCCCGTTCGAGCGGCGACTGCAGCCGTTCTTTTTCGGGCGGGATCGAGTCGTTGATCAGGTAGGGCTTGATCGAATCGTATTGCTTGAAGAACTGGGTCATGTCGACGATCAGGTCGCGGATCACCGGCAAGCCTGGCAACGGGCGCAGCACGATCGGCTGGGTCAGTTCGTTCAAGTTGGTGGTGCACGCCAAGCCATTCTTGCCGTTGATGTTCATCGCGTCCGAACCGCACACGCCTTCGCGGCACGAGCGGCGCAGCGCCAGCGAGTCGTCGACGTCGGCCTTGATGCGCTGCAGCGCATCAAGCAGCATCTTGTCGCTGTCTTGCAGTTCGACCGTCAGTTCCTGCATGTACGGCTTGGCATCCTGGTCGGGATCGTAGCGGAAGATCTTAAATTTAACTGTGCGTGCCATGGTTGGCCCTTGTCTGGTTGGGATCAAAGCTGTGTGGCCGGCGCGCCGCCCACACAAGCTGTCCCGCAATAATTAAAAGGTACGTGGTTTCGGCGGGAAGGTCTCGACCGTCAACGGCTTGGTGATCACTGGCTTGTACTCCAAGCGATTGCCCTCGGAGAACCACAAGGTGTGCTTCATCCAGTTGACATCGTCGCGCTCTTCGTAATCGCGATGGGCGTGCGCGCCGCGCGATTCCTTGCGTGCCACGGCCGACGAAATGGTCGCCTTGGCGGTCTCGATCAGGTTATCCAGTTCCAGTGCTTCGACCCGCGCCGTGTTGAACACCTTGGACTTGTCCTTGAACGAGACATGCTTGCGCCGCTCGTCCAGTTCCATGATCGCCTTGTAGCCGCTGGTGAGCAGTTCGTCGGTACGGAACACGCCGCAGTACTTTTGCATCGTGGCGCGGATGTCGTTGGCCACCGTTTGCACCTTCTCGCCGCCGGTCGAATGCTCCAGGCGCGACAGGCGATCCATCGCAAAGTCGGCCGCATCGGCCGGCAGCGGCTTGTTGCTTTTGCCTTTGAGGTTGCTGGCCACCACGTGGTTGCCGGCTGCGCGCCCGAACACCAGCAAGTCGAGCAGCGAATTGGTGCCAAGCCGGTTGGCGCCATGCACCGAAACGCAGGCGCATTCGCCGATCGCATACATGCCATTGACCACAGCCACCGGATTGCCGTCCTTCGGCGCGACCACTTGGCCGTGGATATTGGTCGGGATGCCGCCCATCTGGTAGTGAATCGTCGGCACCACCGGGATCGGTTCCTTGGTCGCATCGACGTTGGCGAACTTGTGGCCGATTTCGAGAATCGACGGCAAGCGCTTCTGGATCGTCTCGGCGCCGATATGGCGCAGGTCGAGCAGCACGTGATCCTTGTTGGGGCCGCAGCCGCGCCCTTCCTTGATTTCCTGGTCCATCGAGCGCGACACGAAGTCGCGCGGCGCCAGATCCTTGTACTGGGGCGCATAGCGCTCCATGAAGCGCTCGCCCAGGCTGTTGATCAAGATGCCGCCTTCGCCGCGCACCCCTTCCGTGATCAAGACGCCCGCGCCGGCCACGCCGGTCGGGTGGAACTGCCAGAATTCCATGTCTTGCAGCGGCAGGCCGGCACGCGCCGCCATGCCGGTGCCGTCGCCGGTGTTGATGAAGGCATTGGTGGAGGCTGCGAACACGCGCCCTGCCCCGCCGGTGGCGAAAATGGTGGTCTTCGCTTCCAGGATCATGGTTTCGCCGGTTTCCATTTCGAGCGCGACCACGCCGATCACATCGCCTTCGGCATCGCGGATGATGTCGATCGCCATCCACTCGACGAAGAAATGGGTGCGCGCCCGCACATTGCGCTGGTACAGCGTGTGCAGCAGCGCATGGCCGGTACGGTCGGCCGCGGCGCAGGCGCGCTGCACGGCTTTTTCACCGAAGTTGGCGGTATGGCCGCCGAACGGGCGCTGGTAAATCGTGCCGTCGGGATTGCGGTCGAACGGCATCCCGAAGTGTTCCAGTTCGTAGACCACCTTGGGCGCTTCGCGGCACATGAATTCGATCGCATCCTGGTCGCCCAGGTAGTCGCCGCCCTTGACGGTGTCGAACATATGCCAGTACCAATTGTCTTCGGCCATGTTGCCGAGCGAGGCGCCGATCCCGCCTTGCGCTGCCACAGTATGGGAGCGGGTCGGGAACACTTTCGAGAGCACGGCGACGTTCAAGCCGGCTTCGGCCAGTTGCAGCGACGCGCGCATGCCGGAGCCGCCGGCGCCGATGATCACCGCGTCAAAGCGGCGGGTAGGGATTGCAGATTTAATTGCTGCCACGATTACACACTCCAGAGTATCTGTACCGTCCAGGCGGCACAAGCGATCAACCACAGCAGCGTGGCAATTTGCAAGGTCAGGCGCAGGCCCACCGGCTTCACATAGTCCATCCAGATGTCGCGCAGGCCGACCCAGGCGTGGTAGAACAACGCCAGGAAGGTCACCATGGAAAACAATTTGAACCACTGCTGCGCGAACAGACCGGCCCAGCCTTCATAACTGAAGTTGCTGCCGGTGAGAAAAGAGACCAGCAAGACGATGGTGTAGAGCGCCATCACGATGGCGGTGATGCGCTGGGCCAGCCAGTCTTTCAGGCCGTAGTGGGCGCCCACGACCAGGCGCTTCGGTCCGATATTATTATTGTTACTATTAGCCATCAAAATACTCCAAACAATTTCAAGCCGACCAGCGCCGTCAGCGCCAGGCTGACCACCAGCACGGAAGCGGCCGAGTTACGGGCGGAATCTTTATCGATGCCGAAATGCACATCCATCAGCAGATGGCGCACGCCGGAACAGAAGTGCTGCAGGTAGCCCCAGGCCAGCGCCAGCAGGATCAGCCGGACGAACCAGTGCGATGCGATGCCCTGAAAATAGGAAAACGACATTTCGGAGCGCAGACTCAGTTGGAACAGGTACAAAATGAACGGCAACAACGCAAACATCAGGAAGCCGCTGATGCGGTGCAGGATGGAGGCCAAACCGGCCAAAGGCATGCGATAGTTCGCCAACTGCGTAACGTTAATGTTACGAAATTGCGGCCGTTCTTTTTTTGCCACTTCTTTTACGGCTTCTGACATAACAAGACCTCTCTTAAGCTGAACCAATTTAAGCTGAACAAATACTGAACGCGCAATTTTCGCCGATTTTGTGCACCACACCAATATCAAATATTCACTTATGGCAAAAATAGTCATTTATTGCGCAGATCGTTTAATGCTTTCAAACTTTCATCTTACTTTTGACGCAACAATACGGCTTTGACCGTATTTCCCCGCGCGGTGCGCCGATTTTTAACGACATCGTGGCAGCCGTCGCGCCGGGAGGGACGCTAGCTCAGCTCGTTCTCGTAATGGTGGTGCTCGGTCAGGTACAGGCCGCGCCGCAACTCGACCGCCTTGTCGCCATACGTAAACGAGACCCGCTCGGAGCACAATAACGGCGTGCCGGGCGCAACGTTGAGCCACTCGGCGGCACTGGCGTCGGCCCCGACGGCGCGGATTTTTTCGGCCGCCCGGATCATCCTGGTCCCGAATTCGGACTCGAACAAGCCATACATCGGCCCCTTGTATTCGACCAGCCGCTCCGCCGTCAGCCCTTTGAAAATAAGGCCCGGCAGCCACAGCTCCTCCAGAATGGTCGGCGTGCCATCGAACGATTGCACGCGCTTGATGAAGATGACGGCATCGCCCGATTTCAAGTCCAGCAGGCGCGCCACGTCGGCCGGCGCGCGCATGCGCTTGACTTCGATGAATTTATTCTCTGGATAGTGCGGCACGCCTTCATCTGGCATCAGGCGCAGAAAGCGGAAATGGGCGCGCGCCTCGTGGTGAGTCGACACGAACGTGCCCTTGCCCTGGCGCCGCATGACCAGATTCTCGGCCGCCAGCTCGTCGATCGCCTTGCGCACCGTGCCCTGGCTGACCTTAAACCGACTGGCCAGCTCGACTTCACTGGGAATGAGCTCGCCCGGCTTCCACTCGCCCGCTTGCAAGCTGTGCGTGATGAGCGCCTTGATCTGCTGGTACAGCGGGCTAAAGGTTGGCGCATTGCTGCCGCCAGGGACGGCGCTGCCCGCCCCGTTGGCAGCAGCGGCAGTAGTGATCGGATTGGACGGGCCTGGATTCATAGCGTGGTATTTCACCACAAATCACCCTGCCCGTCCAGTAAAACTCATAACTTATCTGTCTTATATAAGACATAAGATATGAATTGACAGATCAAGCCGGGCCGCCTACACTCCGCGTCAATATAGTTCCGCCGGCGCGGACGCGACGCGGCGGCCTTCATGGCGCAGTTTCGGGCACGCTTCGCGTCTGTCGGTCGGCGTCCCCGGTTTTGGTATCATTATAGTTTTCCCGCACAAGCATAGCTTCAGCTTCCAGATCGTTTTCTTTCCTACTTTGGAGATTCATCATGGCTAAAACCCCAATGCGCGTTGCTGTCACCGGCGCCGCCGGCCAGATCGGCTATTCCCTGCTGTTTCGCATCGCCAACGGCGACATGCTCGGCAAGGACCAGCCCGTCATCCTGCAACTGCTCGAAATTCCCGACGAAAAAGCCCAGAAGGCGCTCAAGGGCGTCATGATGGAAATCGATGACTGCGCCTTCCCGCTGCTGGCGGGACTGGTCGGCACTGATGACGCCGACGTCGCGTTCAAGGACATCGATATCGCCCTGCTGGTAGGCGCGCGTCCGCGCGGTCCGGGCATGGAGCGCAAGGATTTGCTGCTCGAGAACGCGAAGATATTCACCGCCCAGGGCGCGGCACTGAACAAGGTCGCCAAGCGCGACGGGAAGGTGCTC
>JANPCW010000438.1:0-3037 GCA_031431155.1 Janthinobacterium sp.
CGCCAGCGTGATGATGCGAAACACTTGAGCGACCTCGGGCTGGGCTACGACGAACTTCGTGATTTCGGCGCGGAGTTCCGGAGACGCGGATTCGCCGACAATTAGGCTTTTCAATTCGCGCAGAAGAAGCAGGGCCACGACTATGAGCAATATTCCCACTGCGCAGGAACCGATGGCATCGAACAGTGGGTTTCCGGTTAGAGCGGTCAGGGAAACGGCGACGAAGGCGGCTGACAGTCCAGCCAAAGCTGCAATTTCTTCCCCTGTGACGACCATCAACTCGGATTGTCGTGTTTCTCGAAACCATTGGAAAAACGGCTTGCCTCTCGAAACCTTCTTAATTTCACGCAGGGCTCCCAAGAGCGAGGCGCCTTCCAGCGCCATGGAGACACCGAGTACGGCCAGTGCCACGAGAATGTTCTTGACCGGTTCCGGATGCAGGATGCGGTGAACGCCCTCATACAGTGAAAAAAGACCACCGACAAAGAACAGGAGCAGGGCGACCATCATAGACCAAAAATACACCACGCGGTGGTGCCCCAGAGGGTGGTCCTCCGTTTCTGGCGCTTTAGCCTGCTTGATGCCAAGCAATAACAAACCTTGGTTGCCACAGTCCGAAACCGAGTGAATGGCTTCAGCCATCATGGCGCCAGAGCCGGTAAAGATGGCTGCGCCAAATTTACAAACCGCGATTCCTTCATTAGCGCTGAGCGCGTAAAAAATAGCCTTAATCGAACCTTCCGATGACGAATGCGACATGCGTTCATTCTCCTGATATGTCTTGCAGTATACAAATAAAGCATTGTCTGTTGGCGCCAAATTTGCAAATCTGCGGGATTTTCTCGGCCCAGGCACATGCCTCGTAACTTGTTATCAGGGCTGCCGGGGCTGTGCAGCCCAAGTTCTGCAACCAAACTGCCCTGCCTGCTCCCTGTAGTAGACTCATAGTCAGAGACCTTCCACCCGTCGGTCTTGCAAAAATCAAAGGAAATCATGATGAGCAACCAATTGACCGGCGAAGGCCTCGACCTCCTGTTTCGCAATGCGCGTACCCATAATGCCTGGCTTGATAAACCTGTCAGCGATGACATCTTGCGTCAGCTCTATGACATCATGAAATGGGGCCCGACCAGTGCCAACTGTTGTCCAGCACGAATCCTGTTCTTGCGAACGCCGGAAGCGAAACAGAGATTGTTGCCTGCCTTGGCGCCGGGTAACGTCGACAAAACTATGACGGCGCCGGTTACGGCCATCATCGGCTACGACGGGAAGTTCTATGAACAATTGCCAAAGCTATTTCCGCATGCGGATGCGCGTTCCTGGTTCGTCAACACGCCCGAGTTGGCGGAAGTTACCGCGCGACGCAACAGTTCGCTACAGGGTGCCTATTTCATGATTGCCGCGCGTGCCCTGGGACTGGACTGCGGGCCGATGTCGGGCTTTGACAATGCAAAAGTGGACCATGAGTTTTTCCCAGCTGAAAAACGGCCGGATTTTGAGCTGGAGTACTTTCCGGACAGCCACATCAAAGCCAATTTTTTGTGCAACATTGGGTATGGCGACCCGACCAAATTGTTTTCACGCAGTCCACGGCTCGATTTCGATGAGGCATGCAAACTACTCTGATGAGAAAAGCAACCTTGGTCCCTCATCTGGCGGTAGCGAAAGCACTGGCGCCCCCTTTAGTGGCCGAGGTGGATTTTTGGCGGTGGCGGGGCCAGCGGCTCATTCGATGGCGGAAATTAGGTGGTGTCTTGCGTCATCGAAGGGGCCGCCCTGTAGGAGATGCGCTTGGCGAGCTTGTCAGAGAAATTGCAGGTCGGTGCTGCTAGAGTATTGCGCGTTGTTACAAATGCTTTCGCCTGAAACGCTTCGATGACTTCAAATACGGTTCCACCGATAGTAATCTGTAGATTCTCCATATATTGGCCACACAGCAGACTTGAGGTTAGCCATGAACCAACCATTAATTCGCAAGTTCCCTTTACTGACACGCACCGCGCTATTGGCCGCACTCGTCGCTGTATTGAGCGCGGTGCCCCTTGCTGCACAGGCATCGCACTCGCATCACTCTGCGCGTGCGTCGGGTTGTCACAACTGTGGGACCGTTATATCGACTCATACATATCAGCGACCTGCGGCAAAGGGTAGCGGCGTGGGTATCGTTGCTGGCGCCGTCGTGGGCGGACTGCTGGGCAACCAAGTGGGCGGAGGTAATGGCCGCTCCTTGGCAACGGTGGCTGGGGCCGCTGGCGGCGGCTATGCCGGCAACGTGATAGAAAAGCGCGCCCATTCGACCACGGTGACACGGGTGCGCGTCCGGATGAACAACGGTTCGGTTCGCACGTTTACCGAGTCCGGAAACAGCCGGCGATACGCAGGACAGCATGTAAAGATTATTAACGGTGGATTGGTCGCACGTCGTTCTCCAACGACTTAGCACCGGACATCTTTGCCCGTCTACCAAGGTAGACGCATTAATTCATTCAATGTAAAATTCCTTTAGTCATTGGGGAGTAGCCGCCCTTCGTTATGAAGGGGCTTGCGTCAACATACCTGACCGTTCGGTCATGGTGCAAGCGGTTCCTGAGCTTGGCAAGACCTTTGACCATACTGCCTTCGGACTGGCCGGGGAGAGGTATGGTCATGGGTATTTTGTCCGGCCTGGGAGCATGATAAATTGGAAGCATTCCTCGTCTCTACCGGCATCGTTGCCCTCGCTGAAATCGGGGATAAGACGCAACTTCTCGCATTCATCCTCGCAGCCAAATTTCGCAAGTCGATGCCAATCATCCTGGGGATTCTGATTGCCACATTGGCCAATCATGGTTTTGCCGGTGCACTCGGCTCGTGGATTACCACGTTGATTCAGCCCCAAACAATGCGCTGGGTGCTCGGCCTGTCCTTTATCGCGATGGCAGTCTGGACCCTGGTGCCCGATAAATTTGACGAAGGCGACGCCAAGCTGACACGTTTCGGCGTCTTTGGCGCCACCTTGGTTGCGTTCTTCCTCGCCGAAATGGGCGACAAAACTCAG
>JANPCW010000439.1:0-1681 GCA_031431155.1 Janthinobacterium sp.
GCGGCTGCATGGGCACGCCGCGATCCAGGCCTCGTGGGAAGAGATCCTCGAGCAGGGCGCGCTGCAGATCCGGCCATCCCAGCTGCACGAGACGCACAACCTGATGAGCGCGGTGCATACCGTCATCGAAGGTGGCAGTGGCAGTGGCAGTGCTAGCGGCGAGGAACCGGCCCATCTGCTGGCCACCAACGTGTATATCAAAACACCGCGCGGCTGGCGCCTCGTCTTGCACCACGCCTCGGTTGCGCCGGGCCAAGCCGCGCCAGACACCACGCGCACCAGCATCCTGCACTAAAGTTGAACGACATCAGGCCTGCAGTGGCGGACGCGCAACAGGAAAATGCAGCGCGCACGCGCCGGATCAATAACGCGGCCGGCGATGCTCCCAAAATGTGAACCATGGACTATATCGCGCCATTCTGGCTCCCCAGCGGCCACCTGCAAACGATTTACCCGGCCACCTGCATCGCCAAGCCCCCGATCGCTTACCGGCGCGAACGCTGGAATGCACCGGACGGCGATTTTGTTGACGTCGATTTCGTTGATGGACAACCTGGAAAACCTTGGGTCGTCATGTTCCACGGCCTGGAAGGATCCTCCGACAGCCACTATGCGCGCGCGATGATGGCCGCCATTGCGGCACGTGGCTGGTCGGGCGCGGTTCCGCATTTCCGCGGCTGTTCGGGCGAGCCCAACCTGGGGCCGCGTTTTTACCATTCGGGCGATGCGCGCGAAATCGACTGGATCGTGCGCCGTTTGCGCCCGCGCGCCCAAGGCAAGTTTTACGCGGCCGGGATATCGCTGGGCGGCAACGCCCTATTATGCTGGCTGGGCGAATCGCAGCATGAGGCCGAAATCGTCGATGCGGCCTGCGCGGTTTCCGCCCCGCTCGATCTGGTGCGCGGCGGCGTTGCCTTGTCGCGCGGCCTGAACCTGCTCTACACGCGCAGGTTCTTGCAGACGCTCAAGCCAAAATGCCTGGCCAAGCTGGAGCAATTCCCGAACCTGTTCGACCGCGACGCGATGCTTGCCGCGAGCGACCTGTACACGTTCGACAATATCGTGACCGCGCCGCTGCACGGATACCGCAACACCGACGATTATTGGAACCGCGCCAGCGCGAAACACGTATTGAACGATATCACCGTGCCTACCCTCGTGCTCAACGCGCTGAACGATCCGTTCCTGCCGGGCCGTTACCTGCCGCGCCAGGCCGCGCCCAAGGTGCTGCTCGATTATCCGCAGCATGGCGGGCACGTTGGCTTTGCCGTGGGCCGGCTACCCGGCCAGATCGACTGGCTACCGAACCGCTTGATCCAATTCCTCCATGGAAATGAAGTGTTACAAGTGCCGCTCGGGTCCGAAACGTACCAGGCAGTCTCCAACTAATTCGGAAAGCAACACCGATGGACGAAATCGTTAAACAGGCGATCGCAAAATGGCCGGACGTGCCGCACTGCTACGGCTGGCTTGGCCTGGACGCGCGTGGCGTCTGGCGCATGCGCGACCAGCGCGCCCAAGATCTGGGCCGTGCCGGCGACAAGATCGCCCAAACGGCGCTGATAGGCTTCATTGCACGCAATTATGAGACTGATACGCGTGGTTGCTGGTTTTTACAAAATGGCCCGCAACGGGTGTCCGTTAACCTGGAAGCGACGCCGTTTATTGAACGCACCGAACC
>JANPCW010000440.1:0-2024 GCA_031431155.1 Janthinobacterium sp.
CTCAGCCGCATCATGGGGCGCGCCAGCGCCGCCCGATCAGCTCGATGCAGCAATCACCTGGGCCGCCGCATTGACCACGGCCGCGATGCGTCCGACGTCGCGCAATTGCTGGGATGACATGCCCTCTTTCTTGAGCAGCTCGAAGTGCGATTTGACGCAGAAATGGCATTTGCCCACGATCGACGCGGCCAGCGCATACATCTCGAAGCGGCGCTTGTCGATGCCGCCGTTGGTGGCATAGGCGTTCATGCGCAACTGCGCAGGCTGCCCCTTCAGGTCGGCGTCTTGCGCCATCTCGACATATGGATACCAAACCGTGTTCATCCCCATCAACGCCGCCGCGGTCAGGGCAGCATTGAGCTCTTCCGGCGACAAAGCGCCGCTGGCTGAAATGATGTCGATGATCGTGCGGCTCTTGGCGGCGAACGCGGCAGCGAGCGCCACGCCGACCGCATCATTGCCTTCCAGGCTGGAGCGGGCGATCGTACCATCGAGATTGAGGCGAATATCCTTGGCATAGTCGGGAATCAGTTCTTTAATAGAAGCGATGAAATCCATTTAAAAATCCTATGATTCAATGTTCAAGAACCCCGCCGGGGCGGGGCCGCCGAAGCGGGATTTACAACGTTTCGCCGCCAACTGGGCGGTTGCAAGGGCACAGCTCGTCCGTTTGCAGGCCGTCGAGCAGGCGCAGGATTTCGGTCGGGTTGCGCCCGACATTGAGGTTATTGACCGACACGTGCTGGATCACATTGTCCGGATCGACGATGAAGGTTGCACGAAGAGCAACGCCAGCGGAACGGTCACGCACGCCGAGCATGTCGACCAGGGCACCGGTCGAATCGCCGAACGAGAAGTGGTTGAGCTTGTCGAGCTCCTTGTTTTCACGGCGCCATGCCAGCTTGCAGAACTCATTGTCGGTCGAACCGCCCAACAGGATCGCGTCGCGATCGGCGAAATCAGCGTTCAGCTTTGCGAACTCGACGATTTCGGTTGGGCAAACAAACGTAAAGTCCTTGGGATAGAAGTAAATGATTTTCCATTTGCCTGGGAACGATACTTCCGTGATCGTTTCGAACGCGGACACGCCGTTCTCTTCGTGGTGATTAAAGCCGGGCTTGGCAGCAGGAACGCTAAATGCTTCTAGTTTTTCGCCGACGGTTTTCATGTTGTTGTCCTTTGTGATGGGAAATGAAAGTATTCTTGCTCGGTGCTTAGTATAGAACTATTGGAAAAATAATTGAAATAGTATTTAACTAAACCGATGATAGCTTCGCTGCCGCACAATCGGCCATCTGCGCTGGTTGGCAAATCACGCCCTATCCCTATTGCTGCGCCGGCAGGCCGAGCGCTGCAAAGTGCAGCACCCAGTGGCGCTGGCGGTCCGCACCGATCAAGGCCGCCGCCTCGTCGTCGTAAAATGCGCCTACCGGGCAGGCTGCCAATCCGCGCGCCACCGCGCCCAACAGCCAGCGCTCGCCAATCATACCGGCTTCAAGATAGCCGTGCCGGTAACCACGCGGCCCTTGCGCCAGCATGTGTTCGCGCTCGGCGGACAGAACCAACACCACGGCGGCGTCGCCGATCACATCTTGCGCCAATGCCGCCGACTGCGCCGCAGCGGCGAACTCGCCGTCCCGCACCCGCACCAGCACGTGCGGCAGGTAACGGTATACGCCCGGTGCCAGCCCGGCGACGCGGTTCACGACCAGGTTGATGCGGATCGCGCTCGACAGTTGTGGCGCCAACGCCATATCGGCCAGCATGGACGACAAGGTCGCAAGCGGCACCGGTGCGGCCAGGAAACGCCGCTTGCTGCGCCGATGGATGATGGTGTCGTGCACGTCCCGGGCTACAGGCTGCGGTGGTGGCAGGGCCATCCGATCGCCCTTGGAATCATCCGGGACAAGGCGCAGCGAGGTTGCCCGTTGTACCATGCCGGTCACGCCGATCGCCGTATCGGGCGGGGCTGGCGCTGCAACGAAGCGCTCGTCCAGCGCCCCACCATCGGGCGCTGGACGAAC
>JANPCW010000441.1:0-2228 GCA_031431155.1 Janthinobacterium sp.
GCGAACTGCCACAGCGCGCACGGCAGCACGGTCGCGGGCATGCTCAAAGCGCGTCCGCCGCTGCTGTGCCAGCAGTGCCATACACCGCACGTGGCGGGCGGCGTCGGCGCGGTCGGCGGCCAGAGCGGCGTCTTTGGGCGGGCGCCCGGCCAGTCGGCGCCGTTGATGACCAATACCACCGATGGCAAGAACGTTGTCAATCTCTGGCAAGGCCGTAGCTGCATGAATTGCCACACGCAAGTGCATGGCTCCAATAATCCGTCGGCCACCAACCCGACGCCGCAACGCTTTACGCGCTAAAGTACGGAGAGCCACGATGACCACAGACGTTTTTTCATTTCCTTTTCATCGCACCGTGATGGCCATGGCGGCCATGGCGGCCTGTGCCGCCTGCGCCACCGCGCAGGCCCAAACGGCGACCACCAATGGAGTCAAAGCAGGGCCAGCCGCGACCGCGGCAACTACAGTAGAAACCAAGGCAGAAACTAAAGCTGAAACTAAAGCTGAAACCGAGTCAGAAGCTGACTCAGAAGGTGAGTCAGAAACAAAGCCAACAACGACGGCTGAAGCCACAGTGAGCGCTGGCCTGGGCGTGCTCGATGGGTCCAGCGCCGACCGCGCGCTGTTTGGCCAGTACAACGGGCTGCGCAACGCGGGCAGCGTTGGCTTGCTCGACATCGATTACAGTTTGCGCAGTCCGGCAAAGTCCACCTGGGTCGATTTCAAAGGCGCGAACCTGCTGCTCGAGACGCGCGAACTGGGCCTGGTCTGGAAGAACCCGGGGCGCTGGAAGCTGAGCGCCGACTATAGCGAGTTGGTCCGCTTCGATCCGAACACGATCAACAGCGGCATGCTCGGCTTCGGTTCGAGCACGCCGCAGCTGGCGCATCTGCCGGCCGGTCCGGGCAGCGGCGCCGATTTCGACCTGAAGACCAAACGCAGCGGCCTCGGTGTCGGCTTCTCCAAACAGATCACCCGTGCGCTGCAGTTCGACATCGACCTCAAGAGTGAAGACAAGGAAGGGGCGCGCCTGTTCGGCATCGGCATGAACTGTCCGTCGCCGATCGCGCCCGGATGCGGCGGCACCACCGGCATCAACACCGGGTGGGCCACGCTGCTGGTGCCCGAGCCGATCAACTCCAGGCACAGCCAGATTGAAGCCCGCATCAGTTACGCCCTGGAAAATCTGCGCGTGCACGCCGGCTACTACGGTTCGTTCTACCGCAATACCTACGCCACCCTCAATCCGGTGGTCCCAGGCAGTTTGAATAGCCCGATCGGTAGCCTGCTGCCATTGAACACCGGTTTGCAGGGCATCCTGAATCAGCCGGTCGCTTTGGCGCCGGACAATCAGGCGCATCAGCTTGATCTGAGCGGCAGCTACGACTTCACGAAAACAACCCGGGGCACGTTCAAGCTCGGCTACGCCAAGGCCACCCAGCACGATGACTTTGCCAGCGCCGGTCTCGGCGGCGCGCCGGCCGGCGCCGCTAACCTGGGCGGCGAGGTCAACACGACGGTCACGCGGTTCGGCCTGACGTCGCGACCGATGACCAAGCTGTCCCTGCTGGCCGACCTGCGTTACGAGCACAAGGACGACCAGACCCCGATCCGCCTGTACAACATCGAAGGAACGTCCACTTACACCAACCGGAACCTGCCGAGTCGCAAGACGCTGGGCAAGCTGCAGGCCAGCTGGCAGTTTTCAAGCGACTACCGGGGCACCCTGGGCGCCAACTTCGAAACCATCGATCGCGGCGTTTTCACCGCCACCAGTGCGGCGTCCGGTATCAGCGCCTTGCGCCAGGAAACCGAGGAGCGCGGCGTGAGTGCGGAACTACGGCGCAGGATGTCGGAGGAGTTCAGCGGCGCGATCAGCGTGTCACGCAGCCGGCGCGACGGATCTAACTGGTTGAGGGACAACAGCGGATTGGGCGTCACCGAAGCCGCCGATCCTGCGACCGCATTTTTCCCCACCGCGATCTTCATGCCGTCGCTGGCGGATCGTCAGCGCGACAAGGTGAAGCTGTTTGCCGACTGGCAGCCGAGCGAGAAACTGACGCTGCAGTTGAGCGCCGAAGCGGGCAACGACAAGTACAGTTCGCCGAGCGCGTATGGCGTGCGCAACACGCGCATGAACCAGTTCAGCGCCGATTGGGGCTACGCCCTGAGCTACGCCTGGAACTTGAATGGCTATGCGTCGCGCGGCGTGCAGACGTTCGAGCAAG
>JANPCW010000442.1:0-2981 GCA_031431155.1 Janthinobacterium sp.
TGGATTGAGCTTGCGCTAATTGCCATCGTTATGTATACCGCAGATACCGCGTGTCGTTTATGAATGAATTTACCAGCCGCGCCTGCATGGCTATTCTCGAGTCGTAGCGCCGAGCGTGGCGCTCGGATTCGCTGACTCAAGCTCACTTGCGTTGCATGTAACACTAAACTACGCTGTTACATGTAACTAATCGCGGAGGAAATCATGCGGACCAACGTTGCTGAGCGCGTGCAAAAGTATCGCGCTCGATTACGGGCTGCGGGGCTTCGACCGGTGCAAATCTGGGTGCCGGATACGCGCCGCAGTGATTTCGCAGCGGAATGCCGCCGTCAATCGCTGATGCTGCGCGGCGACCCGCAAGAAGCCGATACGCTCGGTTGGCTTGACGCGGCGGCCGATACCAAGGGCTGGGAATGAGGCGTGGCGATCTTGTCACGATTGCTCTGCAAGGCGCCTATGGCAAGCTGCGGCCTGTCTTGGTCATTCAGTCTGATCTTTTTTCTGAACATCCATCGGTCACGATCTTGCCGGTGACGAGCGAACTTCGCAATACACCGCTATGCCGGATCGCAGTCTTGCCAAGCGAAACAAACGGGTTGCTTAAACCATGCGAAATCATGGCCGACAAGGTGCAAACCGTCCCGCGTGAAAAAATCGGGGATGTGTTTGGACATGTTGCGGACGAGGACATGTTGGCCGTGAGCCGGGCACTTGCGGTATTTCTAGGCGTTGTGTGAATTGAACCATTGATGCGATTTTAGCCGTACTCACAGGAAGGAAGAACAGACCCGTCATGCGATCCTTGTCTTCAGCAGGAACCGCTGGTCCCGCGATGCGTGTGCTAATCGTTTCCTTATTGACTATTCCTCGATCAAGAGTGCAGCACGGCGTACTCGCCAGCCGTGGGAATGCGCTGAGGGAGGCTGCGCCCCTTGGGTCGCACGGCTTCCCAGCCTAGACAGGCCAGCCAAATCGAACGAGGAATGGTTTTTTCGCCATCGCGGTAGTAGATGAGCATGCGGCGCGAAATACCCAAGGCATCCGCTGCCTGCTCCAGATTGAGGCCGGTTTCATGGAGCCAATTCCAGATGCGCTCATGGCCGATACCGCCCGCCTGCTCGATGGCAAGGTTGCGCAGGTTGTCAGCGCCGAGATCAAGCTCATCCTCAATCCAGTCGACCGAATGCCCTGCGAATCCGATCTTGGCTTGCGCAAAAAGGGCAAAATCCTGCAATGCATGCATCGCTTTGGTGGTGTCGATGCACGAACGAAGATTGACTTCGAATACCTGTCCATCAACATAAGTCAGACGCAGTCGATAGTCCGACAGGGCCTCGACGGCCGTGAGTTGGAAGTGATTTTTGCTCATCGTTGCAGCTCCTCAAACTTGGCAGCCAGGGCTGCACGATTGGATCTGGCCCACGCCAGAACGCTAGCGATCTCTCGTAGAGGGACCTTGCCATGGATGAGCTCCACCGTATCGATGCGTACCCACACTTCGCGAGCATCATTCATCACGATATGGAAGTGCGGCGGGGCATGATCTTTGAGGTTCATACGCACAACGCAGTGGGCAAATCGCTTGATAACTGGCATGCCAATGATAATAGTGCAATGGCTGCACTTTTTCAAGGTTTATGATGTGCGGTGCGGGACCAGAAGTCTTGCCCCATTAGGCGCAGCAGTCATTTCGTAGCGCAATGCCGCCGTCAATCGCTGTGCAATCGTTTCTTTATTTGTGACGCCTCGCATTCAGCGGCCTTTTCGACCAGAACTTACTGCAACTGAAATACGACGAACGGTCGCCAGCGCCAGCGCCAGGAACAGTGTCAACGGTGCGTCCGGTAGCCGAATAAATCCATGGTGTCGGTAGAAGGGCGCAGCCGATTCATCCTTCGCGTCAACCACCAAGGCATAAGCCGCGATTTCCGAGTTGGCGGCGCGATCAAGCGCATCGGCCCACAACGCACCGCCCAGACCCTGCCCTTTGAAGTTTTGATCGATCGCCAAACGTCCCGTACGCACCGCTGGCACGCAGGGATAGCGCGCAAGCTGCTTGCCGATGGCGGCGGGAAGGTCTGACAGTAGCAGGCTGGTTGATGCCAATGTGTAGTAGCCCGCGATGCGCTGCTCATGGGTAAACGCGACAAAGCACGCCGTTACCCTGCGGCGGATGTCTTGTGTGACTTGGCGCTGAAAATAGCGGTCCAGCGCTGCTTCGAGCGGCGCGAGGCGAAACGGCGCGCTCCTCATCCAGCGCCCAGCAGCTTGCGACGACGCGCGAAGGCGCGCTCCATGGCCGGCGTAGGTTCTGGCGGCGCGAGTAGTGACCGAGCAAAGCACTCTTGATCAGCCTGCGTCAGCCGCATGACTTCAGCCTGTTCAATGACCAGTCAAGATAATTGTCGCTCAACAAGCAAGCGATAGTTAGAAAATGGCCCTCCGCCGCGTGATTCGGCGGTACATCGGGAAGGCTCAACCAAGCGAACGGGGCTACTTGCGGCACTCGCCGGATGGAATCAGTTGCTCGATTAGCCCCTCTTTGGCTGTTTGCGCGCTTTTTGATGTTGCGGTACCCGATTTAAAGTTAGGGTAACTAAATACTTGTTGGCAGCGCGCGCGTCTGTTCATATAATAAGTGTATATTTACCCGATCTATACATAGGGTAACAATAGACTATTTAGTTATCGCCATGAAAATTATCGACGCCATTAAATCGCTTAGAGCGTTGGACCAGCGCGGGGTTTACGTTCTTTCCCATGGGGATGTTGCAAAAATGTTTCCAGAAGAACAGGAAAAGGCGCTGGAAAAATCTCTGCAACGCCTCGTTTCCGACGGCATTCTGGAGCGCGTGGCTAAAGGGGTGTACCTTAACCCGATGGCAACTTCCAGAAAGGGAAATGTCGTTGAAGACATCGCCCTGGTATTGCGACGCGGCTACTTTTCATACATTAGCCTGGAGTCAATCTTGTCCGAATAC
>JANPCW010000443.1:0-2104 GCA_031431155.1 Janthinobacterium sp.
GGACTTGCGCAGCACCGGCTTGGCGTTGGCATCCTTGCGGATATACAGGTCGCCCGTCATTTGTCCATGGTCCGGGTCGTCGCTAAAGCAGGCGTTGCAGCCGCCGCCCGTATCGTCGGCCGGGTGCAGCGCGATATGCACTTCGTAACCAAGCTGGCGGTAGTTTTCAGCGATCTCCGACAGGCGCGGCTCGCCGATCGTCGTTTGCTTGGTCCAGCCTTGCGCCAGCAGGTCGCCTTCCTTGCCCCCTTTTATCAGTTTTAGCGGGATCCGGATCATGGCGTCTTTTCCTCGCACATTACCATGAGTGCTTGATCGCACCCGGCGTGCAGGCGCTGGTGCAGGGCAGGCTGCTGTAGCCGCTGGCCGGCTTGCAATCGACGCAATCGGACGCCAGCGTGCGGCGAAACGTCTGCTTGACCGCTGCAACTTCATCGTCGTAATCGTCGGTCATGATTTCAAACATCTGTTTTGGGCAAGCCGTCAGGCAGGCGCGCGCGGCGCTGCACTCCATGCAGTTGTCGGTGTCGATGCTGATGTAATACTCGCCCGATCCATCCTTGTACCCATAGTTGGCGATCATCGCGTATTCTCCTCGGCGCCCAAGCGCCATTCCAGGTTCGGCCCGAATCCGGTTCCGGCGATTCGGGTTTGCGAACGGTTTGCGAACAATTAAGCTAGGCCGCCTTGGCCGCGGCCGCACCCTGTTTCACCATCAGCGTATAGCCGAACAGGGCCGCACCGAGCGCGCCGGCGATCTGGCTGTCGTACTTGGTTTCCACCGCCTTGGTGCCGAGCAGCCGTTCAATGCGCTTGACCACGCCCGGATTCTTGGCGATGCCGCCGGTGATGAAAAAGTCGTTTTCGACTCCGATCCGCGAGATCAGCGACACCACCCGCTCCGCCATTGCCTGGCAGTAGGCGGCGATCACCTTGTTCTTGGTGTAGCCGGACTTGAGCAAGCCGAGCGCTTCCGATTTGGCGAACACGACGCAGGTCGAGGACACCGCTTCCGGCTCGACATCGACGTCGAACGAGCGCGGGCCCAGTTCGGCGATCGGAATTTGCATCAAGTCCGCGATCACTTCCATGCCGCGCCCGGTGCCGGCGGCGCACTTGTCATTCATCAGAAAGTTGGTGACCTTGCCTTTTTCATCGCAATGGATCGCTTTGCAATCCTGGCCGCCCATGTCGAGGATGGTGCGCACGGTCGGCCCGCCCATGTAGTTGGCGCCGCGCGCATGGCAGGCGATCTCGGTGATCGCCTTGTGCGCAAACGGCACGTTGACCCGGCCATAGCCGGTGCCGATCACGTAGGTGACGTCTTCCAGCTTCATGCCGGCCTTGTCCAGGATGCCGTTGATGGCATTCGTGGCCGAATCCGGGCTGTTGCTGCCGGTGCGCATGCTGTTGTAGCCGAACAGCTCGCCGTCGATGCAAATCACCGCCTGCGAACTGACCGAACCGACGTCGATGCCGGCCGTGATGATCTTGGCGCTACGCCAGTCTTTCGACTCGTCGAGCCAGCAGTTTTCCTGCCAGCGCCAGTACTCTTTTTTTTCTCCAGCACCCATGATGATTCCTCTCGATTGATCCGATTTCGTTGACTACGCGTGGCCTTCGGTTGCGATCAGTGCCGCGCCCAGTGCGCTAATGTATTCCGGCATGTCCGGCAAATTGACGTGGTCCACCCCGAGCGCATCCTTGAGCGAACGCACGAAGCCCGGGTTGTTGACCATGCCGCCGATCAAGACCACTTCGCCCTCGATCCCGACCCGGCGCACCATCGCGCACACCCGGCTGGCGACCGCATCGAGCACCGACTTGGCGATGTCTTCTTTGGGCGTGGCCGAATGGATCAGCGACACCACTTCCGATTCGGCGAACACGGTGCACTGCGCATTCATCGGGATACTGCGCTCGGAGCGCAGGCTCGCTTCGCCGAAGTCCTTGAGCGACAGTTGCAGGGCGCGCGCCATCGACTCGGCGAAGGCGCCGGCGCCGGCCGCGCATTTTTCGTTACCGGCGAAATCGACCACCTTGCCTTCGCTATTGGCCTTGATGCCGCGTCCTTCCTCGGCGCCGACATCGACCACGGTCTGGG
>JANPCW010000444.1:0-11140 GCA_031431155.1 Janthinobacterium sp.
CCGCCCACGCCGCGAGCGTGGTCCAGTTGCGCATGGTTTGCGATACGCAGGGTACTGAGCGGCGCTGGGACTGTATCATATCGGGTCCGGACGACGGCGCGATCGCGGTCCAGGTCTGGGCCACGCCGTTGCCGGCAGCGGCCGGGGGCGCGCTACTGGTCTTCAATGACATCCGCAGCTTTCAGGGCGACCCGCATGCGTTGAACAACACGCTGCTCGAGCAGCAGGCGATGCTGGAGAACGCGGCGGTTGGCATCGTATTCAGCAGGGGCGGCGTGCTACTAAGCAGTAATCCTCGGATGGCCGGCATGTTCGGCTACATGCCGCAAGAAATGACCGGGTTGCCGGCATCGGACCTGTTTCCATCGGTCGCCATCTACGCCCAGTTCGGGCGCGAGGCAGCGCCGTTGCTGGGCCAGGGCCTGCCGTTCGAAAAGCCGGAATGCCAGTTCAAGCGCAAGGACGGCAGCGCGATTTGGTGTCGCGTGCGCGTCATGGCGCTCGAATTGGCGCGCAGCGACCAGGGCACGATCTGGATCCTGGAAGACGTCAGCGTGGCGCGCCAGGCCCTGATGGAAGTCCAGGCGATCATGACCAACGCCTCGGTCAGCATCTTGTTTACCAAGAACCGCCTGATCACCCGCTATAACCGCGGCTTTGGCGAGATGTTCGGCTATGCCGACCAGGAGGCGCTGGGGATGTCGGGCCTGTCGCTCTATACATCGGTGGCGGCCTACGAGCAGCTGGGAGCACAAGCGTTTCCCCTGCTCTCGGTAGGCAAGCCGTTCCAGACCGAATTGGCGATGCGGCGCAAGGACGGCAGCACCCTGTGGGCGCAACTGATCGCCTACGTGATCAATGCCGAGGACCCATCCCAGGGCGCGATCTGGATCATTGAAGACCGCACCGAAGAGAAACGGGCCGAGCAAACGCTGCGCGAAGCGTTGCTGGAAAACCAAGCGATTCTCGACAGTGCGGTGCTTGGCATCGCGGTGGTGGAATCGGGTATCAACCTGCGCTGCAACAGCAAGATGGACGAACTGTTCGGCTATGCGCCCGGCGAAATCAAGGGCCTGTCGGTGCAGGCTTTTTATGCCGACCGCGCAGCCTGGGACGCGGCCCGCAGCGCAACCATCAAGGACTTTTGCGCCGGCCGCGTCAACACGTCCGAGTACCAGTTGGTGCGCAAGGATGGCAGCACGTTCTGGGCCCGCCTGTCCGGGCGTCCGTTTGACTTGGCGCGCCCGAAAGGACGCTCGGTCTGGATGGTGGACGACGTGACGGCACGGCGCGAGGCGGCCGACGAGGTGCGCCGTGCGCGCGATGAACTCGAAGTGCGGGTGTTGGAACGCACCGCCGAACTGGCCGGCGCGAACGCCTTGTTGAACGATGAAATCGTCGAGCGGCGCCAGGCCGAGGCGCGCGTGCATCACATGGCTTACCACGATACTCTGACCGGCTTGCCGAACCGCGCGTTGCTGGCCGACCGCTTGGAACGCGCGATGCTGGCGGTGCAGCGCTCGCAGCGCCGGCTGGCCGTGATGTTCATCGATCTGGATCGCTTCAAGACCATCAACGATTCGCTGGGACACCTGACGGGCGACCATCTGCTCAAGGAAGTGGCGCGCAGCCTGGGCCGTGTGGTGCGCGCCAGCGACACCGTTGCGCGCCTGGGCGGCGACGAGTTTGTGGTGCTGTTGCCGGGCATCCGGAGCGTCGACGAAGCGACCCAGGTGGCTGAAAAAATCATCGAAGCGCTGTCTGCGCCGTTCCCGTTCGAAGGGCGGATGCTGCACATCACGCCGTCGATCGGGATCTGCGTCTATCCCGACGATGGCGCCGACGTCGAGACCCTGATGCGCCACGCGGACGCGGCGATGTATCACGCCAAGGCCAGCGGGCGCAATAATTACCAGTTATTTACGCGCCAAATGAACCTGGCCGCGGCCCAGCACTTCGAGCTCGAGAGCAGCTTGCGCGGCGCGCTGGCGCAGGGCCAGTTCGAGCTGTGTTACCAGCCGATCATGGAAATTGCGACGCGCCGGGTGCAATCGATGGAGGTGCTGCTGCGCTGGCGTCGTCCGGGCCACGGACTGGTCATGCCCGACAGTTTCATCCCGATCATCGAGGACAATGGCTTGATCGTGCCGATCGGCGAATGGGTGATGCGGGCCGCTTGCGAGCAGAGCATGGAATGGCGGCGCCAGGGACTGGCGCCGTTGCCGCTGGCGGTCAATTTGTCGCCGCGCCAGTTCATGCACCGCGGCTTGATCGAGTCGATCCAGCGCATCCTCGACCAGACCGGGATCGATCCGGCGCTGATCGAATTCGAGATCACCGAGACTGCCCTGATGCAGCACGGGGAGCACACGCTCGAATTGCTGGAGCAGATCAGCCGCATGGGCATCCGCTTGTCGATCGACGATTTCGGCACCGGTTACTCCAGCCTGGCCTATCTGAAGCGGTTCCCGGTCAAGAAGATCAAGATCGACCGCGCCTTCATCAAGGAACTCGAACAGAGCGCCGAGGACCGCGCGATCGTAGCGGCGATCATCGCCTTGTCCGGCAGCCTGCAGCTGGCGGTGGTGGCCGAGGGCGTGGAAACCGAAGGCCAGTTCGCGCTGCTGCAGCGCAGCGGCTGCCAATACGCTCAGGGTTACCTGTTCTCGCAACCGGTACCCGAGGACCGCGCCCGGCAGTTTCTGGACGCGATCGACGGCTAACCGAGGGTGGCGATCACCGGTGCGTGATCCGACGGCTGATCCCATTTGCGCGGCCCGCGGTCGATTGCGCAGGCGCTGCAGCGCTTGGCCAGGGCCGGCGACAACAGGATATGGTCGATCCGCAGCCCCTTGTTCAGGCGAAAGCCCAATTGCCGATAATCCCACCAGCTAAACGATTTGTCGGCCTGCTCAAACATCCGGAACGAGTCGGTCAGGCCCAGATTGATCAAGCGGTCGAACGCGGCGCGCTCCTGGTCCGACACCAGAACTTGCCCTTCCCAGGCCGCCGGGTCATGCACGTCGCGATCGTCGGGCGCGATATTGTAATCGCCCAGCAGCGCCAGGCCATGCTCGCCGTGGGCCTCTGCCTGTCCGGCCAGCCACTCGCGCAGGGCGGCCAGCCAGGCCAGTTTGTACATGTATTTTTCAGAGTCCACGCTCTGGCCGTTGGGCACGTAGGCGCACACGATGCGCATCCCTTCAATGGTCGCGGCCAGGATGCGTTGCTGGGTGTCCTCGAACAGGGGATTGTTCTTGACGACATCGCTCATCGGGTGTTTCGACAAAATTGCCACGCCGTTGTAGGTTTTTTGTCCGCTGAACTCGACCCGGTACCCGGCCGCGGCAATCTCGGCGACCGGGAACTTATCATCGGTCAGCTTGGTCTCCTGTAGGCACAGAACATCGACCGGGTTGTCGGCCAGCCATTGGAGCACGTGCGGCAAGCGTACCTTGAGGGAATTGACGTTCCAAGTGGCGATTTTCATGGTCTTTGTCGGGAAGTGGTTAAATAGCGGGCTGCGGCAGTTTTGGCGCTCGGTACAATTATCGCAAGACGCAAGAATTTGTGCTTGAATTACGATAAAAGCAGCAATCTTAATTTAAATGCAATGAATCGGCGGGCAACTGGTTGTAAGATATGCGCTATGGCCGTGGTTCGGGCCGTCGCCGAGATTGTTGTTCCATGTACGGAATGTTCCCGAAGTTGTGAAATATAGCGCAATTTGAACAGTGAGAAAATGCGCGATGCATTGTAAAGGAATAAAATGCGAAATGCATTTGAAGCATGGGCGCAGCGCGATGGCCACATTGTGCGCCGGCGCGAGGATAAACCCGATGAGTACCTGGTGCTTGAAACACAGCGCCGCTGGGTGATTTGGCAGGCTGCTTTAGCGTATGGCAAGTCGGCCGCCGCGGCGACCGCGAAAATGGCGGCCCAGAAGGCGCTAGCCAAGGGGCAAGCGGCGCCGTGCCCGCCCTTGCCGGACGCAGTCGCGCCGGATCAGGCGATGGCGATGATGCGCGATCGCGTCTTGAACGAAGTGCTCGCGGCCTTCAATAGCCTTGACGGCTCGGTGGGGATGCCCGGCATCCTGAACGTCATTCACGGCTTGAAGCAGCAGCAACCGACCGCTTTGGAAACAGAAAAGCCCACCAGCTAAACGGAGAATTGGATGCGCTACCGGCACTACAAAGGCGGCATCTACGAGCTCGTGTGTGAAGCGACGCTTGAGTCGGATCTGACCGTGATGGTTGTCTATCGCGCGGCCGACGGCTCCATCTGGACCCGGCCCAAAGATGTATTTTTCCAGTTGATCGCGGTCGATGGCGTCATGGTGCAGCGCTTTGCGCCGATCAATTGACGCGTCATCGTCCCCAGATAAGGATCCCCCGATGCAAATGATTAAGGCGGCAGTTGGCGCTCTACTGTGTGGCTGCGCCTTGAGCGCGGCCGGCGAGAACATCGGTTCAGTTGACACCGCGTTCAAGCTGTTGGGACCGGACCATAAGGTGGTGGTCGAAGTGTTCGACGACCCGCGCGTGGGCGGCGTGAGCTGTTATCTGTCGCGTGCCAAAACGGGCGGCATCAAGGGCGCGATCGGGCTCGCTGAAGACAAGGCCGAGTCCTCCGTGGCTTGCCGCCAGGTGGGTGCCTTGCAGTTCAATGGCAAACTGCCCCAGCAAGAGGAAGTATTCTCGGAACGCGCATCCTTGTTCTTCAAGCACGTGCGCGTGGTGCGCATGGTCGACGCCAAGCGCAATGCGCTGGTGTATCTGGTCTATTCCGACCGGCTGGTCGATGGCAGTCCGAAAAACAGCGTAACGGCCGTTGCGGTGCCGGCCAATCAGCCGCTGCCGATGCGCTAGAGCACGCATGAATCGGCGGAAAAGCGTAGGGCGGAAAAGGCTCGGCGCCCCCGCTAGCGCCTTCCGCCGCAAGAAGGTTCGCCGAAACGCCCCCCGGCGGAAGGCGGCGAACGATTTTTCCAGTGCCCGAATTGCATTCGCAATTCGCTACGCTTTTCCGCCCTACAGCCGGGTGGCAGCAAACGTTACACGCGGTTGATCAGGAACGTGGTCAACAGTGGCACCGGACGTCCGGTCGCACCCTTGGCGCTACCGGACTTCCAGGCCGTGCCGGCGATATCCAGGTGCGCCCAGGTGTATTTCCGGGTGAAGTTTTCGAGGAAGGCCGCGGCCGTGATGCTGCCCCCGCCCGGGGTGCCGATATTGGCCAGGTCCGCGAAGTTCGATTTGAGCTGCTCGCCATACGCTTCTTCGATCGGCATGCGCCATGCCGTATCGCTGGTCTCTTTGCCGGCCGCCAGCAATTCGTTGGCAAGTTTGTCGTGCGCATCGTCGCTGCGGGAAAACAAGCCCGAGTTGTGATGGCCCAGCGCGATCACGCAGGCACCGGTCAGGGTGGCGATGTCGACCACGACGGCCGGATTGAAGCGCTCCGAATAGGTCAACGCATCGCACAATACCAGACGGCCTTCGGCATCCGTGTTGAGCACCTCGATCGTCAAGCCGGACATGGAGTGCACGATGTCGCCCGGTTTGGTGGCACGGCCCGACGGCATGTTTTCGCAGGTGGCGATCACGCCGATCACGTTTAGCTTCAAATTCATTTCGCCGATCGCGCGGAAGGTGCCCAGCACCGAGGCGGCGCCGCACATATCGTATTTCATCTCATCCATGGCAGGGCCGGGCTTGAGCGAAATGCCGCCGGTGTCGAACGTAATGCCCTTGCCGACCAGGACCACGGGCGCATCCTTGGACTTGCCGCCCATATGCTTGAGGACGATGAACTTGGGCGGCTCTTCGCTGCCGTTGGTGACCGACAGAAAGCTGCCCATCTTGAGCGCTTCGAGTTGCTTGCGGTCGAGTACCTCAACGTCGAACTTGTAATCCTTGGCCAGCTTCTTGGCGCAGCTGGCCAGATAGCTTGGGGTGCAGACATTGGCTGGCAAATTGCCCAGATCGCGGGTCAGGTCCATGCCGTTGGCGAGCGCGATGCTTTGCGCCAGCGCCGCCTTGGCAGCGGTCGTTGAAGGCACCGCAAGGATAATTTTTTTCACGCCCGACGGTTCCGGGTCCTTCTTGCTCTTTTGCGAGTCGCAACGATATGCGCTCTCGTGGGCGGCACAAACGATGCTGCGCAGGGCCCAGTTCACGTCGCGCTCTTTCACTTCGGCCATCGGTAATGCGATAATGGCCTCATTGGCGCCCATCGATGTGAATGCCTTGAGCATCGCTTGCACTGCGCTGGCAAAGTTTTTTTCGCTAATCGTCTCGTCGCTGCCGAACCCCACCAGCAGCACGCGCTCGGCGTTGACGCCGGTTACCCCGCGCAGCAGCAGTGTGGTGCCAGGCTTGCCGCTGATGTCGCCGGACTTGAGCGCGCCCGTAATTTCACCCGAGTGATCCAGTGCTTTTGCCTCGGCCGACAGTTTTTTGTTTTCAAAAACGGCAACGGCGACACAGCCGGTTTTGGCCGACGTGATGGTGTTTTTTGTATCGAATGCTTTTATGCTAAAGTCCATTTGGTTCTCCGTTTTGTTTGACGTGTAGCTTTTTCAACCAGCGATTATAGACTTCGAATGATTTTCCAACGTGCTCTTCAACGTGAATTACTTAACGCAGCAGGCGCCACCTTTACGGTGTTGTTTACGATCATTGTCACCTGGACCCTGATCACCATTTTGGGAAAAGCGGCAGGTGGCAAGGTCAATCAGGCCGACGTGGTGGCGCTGATCGCCTTCGCAGCCCTGAATTATCTGCCAACCATCCTGATTCTCACCAGCTTTATTTCGGTCTTGATGGTGGTCACCCGCAGTTATCGCGATTCCGAAATGGTGGTGTGGTTCGCCTCGGGCCTGAGTTTGATGAAATGGATCCGTCCGGTGCTGGTCGTCGGGCTGCCGCTGGTGCTGCTCACCGGTTTCCTGAGCCTGGTGGCTACGCCCTGGGCCCGCCACAAGAGTGCCGAGTTCATCGAGCGCTTTGAAAAGCGCGAAGACTTGCAAAAAGTCTCGCCCGGCCAGTTCAAGGAATCGGCGTCGAGCAACCGGATTTTCTTCGTCGAAGGCGTGTCCGGCGACGCAACCCATGTCCAGAACGTGTTCGTCAATACCATCGACGCGAAGGGCAACGCGGTGGTCGTGGCCAAGGAGGGCGTGATCGAGACCGACCCCAAGGGCGACAAGTTCCTGGTGCTCAAAAATGGCAGGCGCTACCAGGGCGTGCCCGGTCAGGCCGACTTCCAGACCATGGAATTCGAGCGCTACAGCATGCGGGTCTCTGCCAAGGCACCCCAAGCGGGTGCGGAAAAGGGCGTCGATGCGCTTACCACCATGGCGCTGCTCAAGGATAGAAACCAGTTCACGATGGCTGAGCTGCTGTGGCGCATCAGCTCGCCGATCACGTGCCTGATCCTGATTTTATTGGCAATCCCGCTCGGTTTCGTCAATCCGCGCGCCGGCAGTTCGACCAACCTGCTAATCGCGCTGCTGATCTTCTTTACCTATAGCAATGTGGTCAAGCTGGTGGAAGCGGCGGTCAAGCAGGGGCGCTTCAGCTTCGCTCTGGCGTGGTGGCCGTTGCACCTAATCGCCGGCGTGACCGTGGTGCTGCTGTTCATGTGGCGCCTGAATGTGAATCACCACTACCACCCCCTGGTACTGCTAGGGGCAATCAAGCGCGGCGCGCGCTCGAAGCGATTGGCAACGCAATGAAAATTCTGCAACGTTATTTTGCCACCTCGATCGCGCAGGCCGTCCTGTTTGTGATGGCCGCCTTGCTGGCGCTGATCGCATTCATGGATCTGACCGGAGAACTGCCGCTGGTGGGCAAAGGCGGCTACGGCATTACCGATGCCCTGCTGTACGTGGTGATGCTAATTCCCGGTCATGTGTATGAAACCATGCCGCTGGCGGCCCTGATCGGGACCATTTATACGATGGCGCAATTTGCCTCGAGCTCGGAATTTACCATCATGCGCGCCTCCAGCATGTCGACCGCGATGGCGGCCACGATGCTGTTCAAGATCGGTGCCGTGTTCGTGCTCATCACTTTCTTGTTCGGCGAGTTGATCGCCCCGCGTATCACGCCGCTGGCTGAAAAAATGAAATTGGCGGCCCGCGGCACCACCTTGTCGCGCGAGTTTCGCTCCGGGATGTGGACCAAGGACATCATCAAGAGCAATGGCTTGAGCGGCGAAGTGACCGGCTCGCGCTTTTTCAATGTCGGCGAATCCCGGGCCGACGGCCAACTGGTCGGGGTCAAGCTCTACGAATTCGACACCGAACTGCACATGCGTTCACTGATCGTGGCCGCGCGCGCTACCTACCAGGGCAACAATACATGGCGCCTGCAGGACGTTTCCGAGACCCGCTTCGCCAACGTCAGGCTGGCGCCCGCCAACGGACAGGCGCGCAAGACCAATCCGGACGATCCGTTTGCGCAGGAAACGAGCGTGGTATCGACCAAGAACAGCGCAACACTCGATCTGGTGTCGGAGATCACGCCGCGCATCCTGTCGGTCTCGGTGTCCGATCCGGAGCGCATGTCGGCCAACGAACTGGCCGTATATACCCGCCACCTGGCCGAAAACCGACAAGAGACCGATCGCTTCAAGATCGCGTTCTGGAAAAAGCTGATCGATCCGTTGGCCATTTTCGTGCTGATGGCGCTGGCCTTGCCGTTTGCCTATCTGCATGCGCGCAGCGGCGGCGTGAGTCTGAAAATTTTCGTCGGCATCATGATCGGGGTGAGCTTCATTCTGATCAACACGCTGTTTTCCCACTTGGGATTGTTGAGCACGTGGCCGGCATTTGTGACGGCCGTGGCACCGAGCATCCTGTTCCTGCTGCTGGCGCTGGGCGCGCTGTGGTGGGTTGAAAGGCACTAGAGATGAGCCAGTCGGGGTTAATCCTGTTTGCGCACGGCGCGCGCGATCCGCAGTGGGCCGCGCCGTTCCAGCGCTTGCGCGAGCTGACGCAGGCACGCACGCCGGACGCACGCGTGACGCTGGCATTCCTGGAAATGATGGCGCCGACGCTGCCGCAACAGGTGGCCGAGCTAGTGCAGGCAGGCTGCGCGCGAATTACGGTGGTGCCGGTGTTCCTGGGGCAGGGCGGGCATGTCAAGCGCGACTTGCCGCTGATGATCGCACAGTTGAAAACGGACTACCCGGGCCTGGACATCAACGTGGCCGTTGCGGTGGGAGAAGACCCGCAGGTGCTCGATGCGATCGCGAATTATTGTGCGGGGTGGGTGTGACGGCAGATTCGGCGCATTAGCCTCGCACTAGCCCCTATGCTACCGACGCCATGCATTCCCTCGTGGCTTCGGCTTCTTTAGGCTCGCGCTCGGCCATGGCCTGGCCCAGCATCATCAGCACCGGACCATGCGCCGGATCGAGCCCCTGCGCCAGCGTTTGCAAATCGAGACGCAGGATCTGCTGATCGGGGCGGCTGCAATTTTCCACGATGATCACCGGCGTATTCGAGGCGCGGCCCTGGTCCATGAGCCGCTGGGCGGTGGCGGCGGCTTCCCGTCCACCCATGTATTGGACCAGCGTGTCGCTGTCGGGCACTGCCACGTGCCCGGGCAGGGCCGGCGCCGTGCTGGACGTGAAAAACGCGACACTGCGCGCCACGCCGCGTTGGGTCAACGGTTGTTTGGTGGCCGCCGCTGCCGCTAAGGCGCTGGTAATTCCGGGCACGACTTCGACCTCGATCCCGGCATGTTCGAGCGCGCGCAACTCTTCATCGGCCCGACCAAACAGCATCGGGTCGCCCCCTTTGAGCCGCACCACCAGCCCATAGATGCGCGCATTGTCGATCAGCTGCTTGTTGATGAAAGCCTGCGCCGTCGACAACAGGCCGCAGCGCTTGCCGACCGCGATTTTTTTCGCCTGCGGGCACAGTTCCAGCATCTCGTCGGTGACGAGCGCATCGTGCAGCACCACGTCCGCTTGCGCCAACAAGCGCGCGCCGCGCAGGGTGATCAGATCCTGGGCGCCGGGGCCGGCGCCGATCAGATAGACTTTTCCAGTTGACAGTGATGCTGGCATGCGGACTCCCTGGTTTTTCTAGTCGAGCCGGATCATGCCGGCGGCCACGGTTTGATGCGTGACTTCGTCGATCAGGATGAAGGCGCCGGTGGCGCGGATGTCGGCATAGGCATCGGCGGCCAGCGGCTGCTGCACCGTCAAGCTGATGCGCGCGATGTCGTTCAGCTTCAAGCCATCGGCTGCATGGCGCTGCTGGGTGTTGATGTCGAGCAGGGTATCGATCCTGGTCACGCGCGCCGACGTTTGCCGGGTGCCGTGCTTGATCCAGTATTTGCGGCGCAGGTCGAGCGGTTCTTCCGACAGCCAGCACACATCGGCGTTCACTTGTTTGAGCAGGGTAGCAGGGCGGTCGGCCCCGGCCAGCATGTCGCCGCGCGAGATGTCCAGGTATTCGTTCAGCAGCAGGGTGACCGACTGTCCGACCACGGCACTTTGCAGCGAGCCGTCCAGCGTGACGATGTCTTTCACGCTGGCGCTCTGGCCGGACGGTTGCACCACCAAACGGTCGCCGACGCTGACCTTGCCGGCCTCGATGCGGCCCATGTAACCGCGAAAGTCGTTCGCTTCGTGGCCGTTGTGGCGCGCCACCAGCTGCACCGGAAAGCGGAACGGCGTGTCGTGCGCTTCGTCGTAGACCGACAGCGATTCGAGCAGCTCGATCAGGGTCGGGCCCTGATACCAGCCCAGCTTGTCGCCGCGCTCGACCACGTTGTCGCCGGTCAGGGCCGACAGTGGAATCGGCGTGATGTCTTTCAAGCCCAGTTGCTGGGCGAATTCCCGGTACGCGTTGACGATCCGGTCGTACACGGTCTGGTCGTAATTGACCAGGTCCATCTTGTTGACCGCCACCACCACGTGTTCGATTTGCAGCAGGTGGGCGATGGTCGAATGGCGCTTGGTCTGGATCAGCAGCTCGACGCTGCCGTCGTGGCCCAGCTTCACCTTGGAGACGTCGATCAGGATGATCACCGCATCCGCGGTCGAGGCGCCGGTCACCATGTTGCGGGTGTACTGTTCGTGCCCCGGTGTGTCGGCAATGATGAACTTTCGTTTCGGC
>JANPCW010000445.1:0-2255 GCA_031431155.1 Janthinobacterium sp.
ATGTCGTGCATGATGGATGTCCCGATATTGAAAATGGCGTTACGGAATCAGTCGTTGTGACGGGTGCGGTTCTTACACTCATATCAAACTGAATCGGGCCCATTAAAAGCAAGGTGATCGGCTCATGCTTGCAGATCGGACGTGTGCCAATCGCCAACCCGAAGCAGGCTATCCAGTTTGCCACCAGCGGATCGGCCCATGGCGCCATCATTGGGCCGATCCGCTCGCATCACGACATACCCTGGTCGGCGCCCAAGTAAATCAACGCAACCTTCCAACGCAGAGATACGGTCGCTGCCGGTCGGCGTGCATCCGATGACCGCCATTCACCGTTGCCGCCGGCTATTGGCAATCGTCCAGTCAAAAGGTGTGAACCGAACCGCATAGTCTTTGGGAACAGCTTGCGGGGCTTAGCGGTTCGCGTAGTCAATGAGATTACGCGTTTGCGCCGGCACGAAATCCTTGGTATAAAACTTCAAAATCTCATTCAGCCAAACGGTGCGGTTGGTCGGGTCGATGCGGAAGTTCTGTGGCCTTGCGAAGAACGCCGTGCTCGCGCGCTCCAGCTCCGCGTCGAGCGCCCCGGCCGTAGACGGTGCGCGCGGTAATACCGGGCACGACAACGCAGAACAGTTCAGTGCGAAGTGCACGCGCGGATCGCCCAGGCTGCGCGTGTACGGGCGGATCACATCGTTCTCAAAGCTATAGAGCGAGATCGCACGGCCGCCGATGGTGGACCAGTGAAAAACGAAAAAGCTTAGCTTGTTCCAACCGGAATGCGAACCGGGAATGCCGCTCTCGATGACGTTGAACATCGACAGCGCGTTGCAGCTGTTAATCAGGTGATCCACACGCTCGTTCGCGTCGCCACTGCTGCCACCCGGTTGCAAAGAGCACGCACTCCGCATCGATTTCCCGCCCACGATTCAATTGCATGTGCCTCACGGCGCCATTGGCATGAATTGACTCGATGACCGGGTCGAACAGGACGTTGATGCCTTTCTTGACCATTTCGGTGGCCAGGAACGGTCCCGTGTCGTGATCCATCGTGCGCAATATTCGGCTGCCGCGATGAATCAGCGTGACCTTGCTGCCAACGCCCGATGTCGCCCGCATCCTTCTAGCGGCCTTCAACGGCCTCCACGGTGAACTGGTAACTATTTTTACCAATCAACTCGAACGTCGGCGATATAAACCGGACTTGTCGCCTGCGCGAAATTGAATGGCCAGCAAACCGGGGTTGGGTTTACCTACCGCCGCCCGCCGCGGGGAAGGCCGCGCTGCGCAGCACTTGGTCCGAAAGAATCGGCTTGCCATCAGCGCCGCTTGGGCTCGCGGCAGATTGTCGGGTGAGTTTAAACAAACGACACTTTTGGTTTCCTAGGATTTGGCTGGGCGTAAGGATTCCTTCGTAGATGCGTAACAGCGCCCGAAACCCTGTGTTTCATGCCATTTCAAGCTCTTGTTGCGGCATTGAGCGTGCAAGCATGTCAACTGACATCATGGGAGGCTATTGCTGACGCGTGTCGCTATTGCACATATTTCTCCACGATTTCCCTGTTGCATGGAAAGCAGGTTGAAATTTTCGGAGCCACGCTCAGCTTGAGTTTTGATGTCATGAGGTGACGAATAGTCACTTTAAACGAAGCGTTGACAGGCGGACTGCGTTCTATATAAAATACGAAAATAATATTTTATAGAACAAATTCCATATGAGCATGATGCCTATCCTAGCGCAGAACCTGCAACGATTCCGAGAACTGCGTGGCCTTACCCTATCTGGACTATCACAAAGTTGCGGTGTTGCCAAGTCCACACTTTCTCAATTAGAGTACGGTCAAGGAAATCCGACTGTCGAAACACTTTGGGCCATTGCAAATACGCTAGGAGTGCCTTTTGGGGTGCTGGTCAGTGACTCATCAAACAGTGATATTGCACGGAATGCTGAGCTGAGTGGCAATGGATCAAATGTTCGTTTTATAGAACGTTCGACTGGCGACCCAGAGATCGAAATTTATACGGTCGAAATCGAGCCTGGACATCTTAAAAGTTCCGCACCGCACCCACCAGGTGTGGTTGAAAAGGTGGTGGTTGTAAACGGAGAAATGCTTGTGGGCGATGCCGCTCGTCCCAAACTGCTTCGAGCCGGGGAATCACATACTTTTGAAGCCAATATTGCACACGTCTATGGTGCTCCGGACGGTTCAGCCAAGGCCATGGTGTTCATTGAGTATCCACGACCGGGCCATGCAGGA
>JANPCW010000446.1:0-1742 GCA_031431155.1 Janthinobacterium sp.
GCGCACGCCATATCGTTTTTACCCGACAGGATCGGGTCGAAATACAACAGCTTGCCCAACGCGACTTTGTCATCGGTTTGCGGATTGTCGGCGCGCATCGGCATCCGGCCAATTTCTCCCCGGCTGTGCAGGTCAGCAATCAGGCGACCGACGGCACTGGCGGTCGCCTCGTCCCTGGCCTTGAAGAACTGCAGATGTTCCGCCAACTGCTTCAGCGCGTCGGCCTGGTCGTTGAACCGGTAGCGCTTCCCGTTCTGGGTCTGCTCAGCCCCAGCGAATAGCGCGCGTTCCTCGTCGGTCATCAGGCGCGTATCCTTGAACCGCAGTCGGGGGATGCCCGCCCCGTCGCACTCGGGGCAGTCAGGATGCGGGGCGAGGTTGGCGCTGTAACACATACCGCCGTCGTTGGTCGGCAGACGCGCAACCTTGCCGCTCTTGTCGCTCTCGCGGATGGCTTCGTGCAGGGCATCCTCGTACTCGCGCTGTGTGCGCCACTGGTAGGCATGGCCGATCCCGTTGCAGTACCGGCAGGCACCGACCTCGTAGGCGGTGATCTGGGCTGGATCAGCGAAGGCAATCGCCTTGTAGCGCTGGAAAACCGTGCCGACGGTCACGTCGAGGGCGGACAGGTGCTTCTCGCGCTCTTCGGCGAGGCGAGACTGAATGTAAGGCGTAGTCAGTAGATTGTGCGCGCTTTGCCGGGTGCCCGGTCCATCCTTGTAGCCCGCTTCGACGTATGCGCGCGAGGCATTGTGATAGATAAGATAAAGCCGGATGAAGTTTTCGGCGCGGTCAACCGCAGGCTTTCGCTTTGGGGCGTTTGCGGGTCCGTGGGGTTTTGCCGCTGCTTCTCTGCGTTTGGTGGCCATCCATCCTGCTCCGCTGCACGGTGATAAAAGGCATCACATGCGGCAATTATCCACCAGAATGTTACTTTAATCAACACTAGCGAGTTGGCTGGTTGCCCCGGGCCAGATGTGGGTGTGGCTGTGCAACTCAACCTGTTAACGCGCCCGGCTTCGGTCGGCATGAAGGGCTGGCGCTAGGCGTCGGCCCTTTTCCTTTGCGCGAATCCGGTGACAAATCCAGTGACAAGCTGGAAAATCAGCCTTCGCGCTAGAAGGCGGCGGTGCATAAGTATCAGTAACTGCGGGGATTTTTGGCTCCGGCGGTAGGGATCGAACCTACGACCAATTGATTAACAGGTTTGCTCCGGGGGTGAACATGGCGTTGCATGGCGGAACATGAAATGTTATATAACAAATACTTACCGGCACATCGTGACCATAGCTGAACATCGCAAGCCCCCCTTACGCACGCGATTCAAGAGACTAAAAAGATACTAGAAATGAAGCTCCACCTCACGGACCTGGCCGTCAAGAAGCTGTCTGCGCCCGAAGAGGGACAGGTGACGTACTGGGACGACGCCACCCCCGGCTTTGGCTTGCGGCTGTCCGCGCGGGCCAAGTCCTATGTGGTCATGTACGGCGAGAAGCGGCAACTAAAAACCTTGGGCCGGTACCCGGACTTGTCCCTGGGGGACGCCCGCAAGCGCGCCAAGCTCTTCCTCGCCACGGAAGCGACCAAACCCGACCCCGAAGCCTCGCTCAATGCTGTGGTTGCGATTGAGCGATCCGGCGTACTTGCGCGTGTTCTTGGGCATCGTCAAGATGCGCCTGCGCAACGCGGCCTTGGCCTCCTGCATGATCACCCCGAACAGGCTCTCAAAGGACCGGCCATAG
>JANPCW010000447.1:0-3343 GCA_031431155.1 Janthinobacterium sp.
CGGCTGCCGATGGACAGGTCGACCTTGTTCAAGGTCTTGCCCTTCATGCGCCAGGTGTAAGCCTTGTCGCCGACCTTGACCAGGGCGCCCTCGGGCAGCATCAGTGCCGCCACGACATCGGCCTCGATCCGGCCTTCGGCGTACAGGCCTGAGACCTTGGGCTGGGTCGCATTGGCGAAGCCGACCAACACTTCCACCTGGCGCGTCACGTCGTTGGCGACCGGATCGATCCGCTTGACCGTGCCCAGGAAATCCTGGTTCGGATAGCCATTGATGCGAAACGCCACCGGCTGGCCAATCTTGACGGTGCTGATCTTGTCGGCCGAGACCCGCCCTTCGAAGCGCATGCTGGTCGGATCTATCACCTTGAGCAACTCCTTGCCGATCGCTGCCGTGTCCCCGTTCGATACCTTGCGGTCGCTGACGACGCCATCGAACGGTGCCAGCACCAAGGTGCGCTGCAACTGCTGGCGCGCCTGCACGGCACGGGTCTTGGCCGCGGCCAGATCGCTTTGCGCATTGTTGCGCCGCATTTCAGAGTCGTCCAGCGCCTGGGCCGAGGTCATGCCCGAGGTCCGGAGCGTTTTCAGGCGGGTCAGGTTGCGTTCGGCCTGACCGAGCGATTGGGCCGATACCCGCGCCGCTTCATCGGCCGAATTGAGGCTATCCCGAATCGAAGTCTGATCCAGACGCACCAGCACATCGCCGCGTTTGACGATGTCGCCATTCTCCTTTAGTACTTGCAACACCACGGCCGACAGTTCGGCGCGCAGGTCGGCCTTGCGCTCCGGCTGCACCGAACCGGTGATGACGGGACCGGACGCGAGCGCGTTGGTTTGGAGCGTGAGCAAGTCCTCCGGTGAAATCAGCAGCAGCGGGGACGGCTTCTTGCTTGCTGCCACACCCTTGTCGGCAGTAACGCCGGCGCCGGCCGTTTCAGGCTCCTTGGCGCCCTTGCTGCAGGCAGCAAGGGCGCCAAGGATGGCGACGGCGAGTAGTGTTTTGCGCAACATGATGGGTTCTCCGGGAAATAATTGTCTCTGGTGCGAGTCGGGTGACGAAACGCTATTAGGGGCAGAGTATCTCTGAGCGTAGCGCCAACTGTCAATCAGCCAGTTTTCAGTCTGCCCGATTGCGTGGCTGAACTGCAAAAAAGGGGGCTGAACTGCACATTCAAGGAGTTGGAGGTGCTTGGCGCCATACTTCGACGCACTGGGGCGGCAATTGGCGAGCGGAACTTTCACAAGGGCAGCAAGATGTCGACCTCACCGACGCTGCGCAGCCGTGCCGCCTCCTGGTCGATCGCCGCACGTGCTTTGCGTTCCTGCAGGAAGCTTTGGATCTTATCGCGTGCTTGTTCTTCGCTGACGATCATGGCCGCGTCCAGCGCTTCGACCTTGATGATCTGCAAGCCTTCGGGAGTGCTCACCACGTCCGACACTTGGCCCGGCTTCAAGCCAAAGGCGACATCCTCGAACGACTTACCAAACGTGCCCCGGCTAAATGGCTCCAACTCTCCGCCCCACTGCCTGGTCGGCGCTTCCGAATGAAGTCGCGCGAGCGTCTCAAAGGCTGCACCGCCACGCGCCGCCGCCAGTATCTGATCGATCCGGTGGCGCGTTGCGGCACGCTCCGTGTCGCTTGCGCCGGTTGCCACGTTAATCAGAATGTGGCGCGCGCGTACCTGTTGCGGGCGCCCAAATTTCTCCGGATTATCCAGGTAGAACTGGTGGACTTCCTGAGCGCCGGCGGCGGCCACTTTCGCGCCCACGCTGTTGGCATACTTGGTCGCCGACACCTGTTTTTTAACAAGCTGCCGGTAGCTGTCCGGCGTGTAACCCTCGGCCAGAAGACGCCGCTCGAACGATTCCGCACTCTTGAACTGCCCCATGGTGGAGCGATAGGCCTGCTCGACTTCCTCCGGGCTGGAAATCACGCGCGCTTTCTGCGCCTGCTGCCAGAACAACTCTTGCTCGATCAATTTGTCCAGCACGGCCCGCTTCATCTGCTTAAGCCGCTCGGGATTTCTGATCTGGAGAAGGTTGAGCTTGCGCTGCTTGAGATCCTCGTCGAAATTGCGCTCGAGTTGCTCCTGAGAGATGCCCACGCCGTTGGCCCTTGCCACCAGGATCGCTTGTGCATGGGCGATCGACAGCGCCAGCGAAAGCGGCAGGATCAACATCCTAATGATGGTTGTTCGCATCGTCGTTCCTTGTTAGCTTGTTCACTGATTCACCGATTCACCGATTCACGGCAGCTCCACGAAAGCTCCGAGTTGGCGGAAATTTTTCTCTTTGAGATCAATCGCGACGACGTACCCGCCAAGCGCACCAAGCCGACGTTTGGCATTAAAGCTGACCGCGGGGACCAGCCCGGGCTCGAAGCCCTGGAACGTCTCCAAGGCCGCGACCAGCTTGGCGCGCGTCAAGTCGCGGCCAACCTGCTTGAGCGCCTCGGCCAGCAACACGGCGCTGCTGTAGGCCGGCACTTGGCTGGTCTGGTAGCTGCGTACCAGCTTGTTGTTTTTGAATAGGGCCGCATACTGGCGCAGCGCGGCCGGTTTCTGGTCGGCCGGGACGGTGGGATAGGCAAGTAGTATCCGGCCCTCGAATGCAGCTGGCAGATCCAGCACGGTACGCGGCGCCAGCGGACCTGGTATGAGAAGAAATGGAAGGTGGCCCAGTTTGTCAGCCTCTTGCGCCAGCGCACCCACGTCGGCGCCAGGGCCCAGTAAAAATACGGCTTCCGCAGCGTGCGCCTTGAGTGCCTTTGCCGTTCCAGCCGCGTCGAATGCAGCGGGGAGAAAGGCGATCCGATCGAGCCTGCTCCAGCCCTGGCCCTTCAAGCGCGCCTCGAGCGCATCGGCCAGAGCCGCGCCGCCCGCACTGTCCGGATGCAGCAAGACCGCGGGCCTGGTCTTCAGTTTCAGGTCGCGCCCCACATGCAGCGCCAGTACCTCGGCAAGCTCTCCCACCCCAGACATCAGATGGAACACTTGCTGGTTGATGGCGCGCGGATCGTCGCCGAACAGCGAGAGCGGACCGACGACGGGAATCTTGGCCTGGTTGGCAAGCCGGTCCAGATCATCTTCGATGCCGGCTGCAAACGGCGACAGCAAGGCGAACACGTTGCCTTGCTCCACCAGCTTGCGCAATTGGCGCCGTGCGGCTTCACGGTCCTCGCTCGCGTATTCTTCCGTCACCAGTTCCAACTTGCGGCCATAGATGCCGCCGGCCCGATTGATTTCATCAAGGTGAGCTTGCAATATCGCCTTGACCGCATGTCCCAGCACTCCGAAGCGTACCGTGGCCGGCAGCAGCGAGCCAAGGCGCAGCGTGGCGCC
>JANPCW010000448.1:0-2538 GCA_031431155.1 Janthinobacterium sp.
GTTCGATCTGCTCGGCATTCGCGCCGACGGCGCCCGGGACGATCGGCCCTGGCTCAATCACGGCAGGTGGCCCAAGGACTATTTTCCGCTGCGCAATCAATCTTCGGGAGTGGAACAGTTCGATACGGCTTTGGCCAGCTATCCATTCGTGCCGGTGGCCGGTGATGGCGTGCATGAAATCGCGGTGGGCCCGATTCATGCCGGTGTGATCGAGCCCGGGCATTTTCGCTTTTCGGTGGTAGGCGAAAAGGTGTTGCGGCTGGAACAGCGCTTCGGTTATACCCACAAAGGGACCGACAAACTGTTTATCGGCCGCACCATTGCACAGGGAGTCCGACTGGCGGGGCGCGTGTCGGGCGATTCGACCGTCGCCTTCGCGTGGGCCTATTGCATGGCGGCCGAGGCGGCCAGCGCTTGCCAGGTTCCGGCGCGGGCCGCGTGGCTGCGCGCTCTGCTGCTTGAGCGGGAGCGGATCGCCAATCACCTCGGGGACCTCGGAGCGCTCGGCAACGACGCCGGCCTGGCCTTGGGCCTGGCCCAGTTCACGCGCCTGAAAGAGGATTGGGTGCGCTTGAATCATCACCTGTTCGGCCACCGCTTCATGATGGATTGCATCGTCCCGGGCGGCGTGACGATCGATCTCGATGCTGCCGGACTCGCTGCGCTGGCAACCCAGTGTGCGCGGATCGAGACCGAAGTGCGGGCGCTGCGGGCCATCTATGATGAACATGCCGGTTTGCAGGATCGCTTTATTTCGGCGGGTCGGGTGCCGCCCAAGCTGGCGGCCGAACTGAACCTGTGCGGCCTGGCTGGGCGTGCCAGCGCGCAGGCATGGGATGCGCGCGCCGACCAGGCGGTCAGCCCGTATGACCAGCTTGAGGTGCGCATGGCGACCCAGCGCAGCGGCGACGTCGCGGCCCGCGTGGCGCTGCGTTTCGACGAAATTGTCGAATCGATCCGCCTGTTGCGGGAGGTCGCCCGGCAAATGCCGTCTGGCCCGATCGCGCTTGCGCTGCCCCAGTCGATTGGCGCGGCGCTGGGGGCAGGGTGGGTCGAAGGGTTTCGCGGCGCGGTGCTGGTGGCGCTTGAAACGGATGCCGAAGGGGCAATTTTGCGTTGCCACTGCCATGATCCCTCGTGGCAGAACTGGCCGGTCCTGCAACATGCGATCATGGGCAATATCGTTCCCGATTTTCCCCTAATAAACAAATCGTTCAACCTCAGTTATTCGGGACCCGACCTCTGATGTGGCAAATTCTAAAGCAAGTCGCCCGTGCCGGAATGCCCACTGAAGCGGCGCCGGAGCCGAACGACGCCTGGCGCACCGGGCACCAGCAAGTTCAGGCTGACCTGTTAGCTATCCTCGGGCGCGCCCTGTGCATTCGCCAAGTCGATGCCGGTTCGTGCAATGCCTGCGAACTCGAGATTCAGGCACTGGGCAATCCCTATTACAACATGGAAGGGCTGGGGATCAAGTTCGTCGCCAGCCCGCGCCACGCCGACATGCTGCTGGTCACCGGCCCGGTAAGCAAGAACATGGAAGCGGCGCTCAAGCTGGCCTATGAAGCAACGCCGGATCCGAAACTTGTCGTCGCCATCGGCGAGTGCGCTTGCAGCGGCGGGATGTTCGGCGAGAGTTATGCCAGCTGTGGCCGGGTCTCGAACGTGATTCCGGTCGACATCACGGTGCCAGGATGTCCGCCGCCGCCGATCGACATTCTGAGGGGAATACTGTCAGCCGTGTCAATGCGACGATAGCGACGCGCCCCACCCTGGGACTGGTCCCACTGATTTATCATAGGCGCGCCATTGGTTCAGGTTTGTTCTATATCAAAGGCGCCTTGCTGGAGCCTACCTACACTACACCTCCTAGCTTAGGACCTGTAGCACCACCAAACTTAGACGACATAAGCATGGATCAAACCCCAAGGAGGCCCGATGTTAACTGCGACGTATACCCTAGTGGCATTGTCAGTTGAACAAGCAAGTTTGTACGCACGCCTCACTTCATTTCAAAAATACGTGCAATCGAATTTTTTGCACCATCAAAGTTTCATGGCAGGACAATTCGAATACGCCTGCGACACACTCGATCAATTGGACGAAGCATTCCATCGGCGAAAAATCGAACTATTCGTCATTCCGGCTATCCGCAAGGCCACGCATGAGGCCGATCGCATGTTGGACGAGCTGAGCGCGCTCAATAGCGCGGCGTCGGGGATCTTACGCACGCTCAAGGAGCAGTTGCGCACGGCCGGGCTTCGCAGCGAGGAGCAGGTAGCGCAAGTGTGCAAGTCGATTGACGTGTTTTGCTCGGCACTAATGAAACGCTTCGAAAAGGAGGAGAAGGAGTTGTTTCCCATCGCGCGCAGCGTGATCTCAGGTGATATCTGGTTTGCGATCGCCAATCAGTTCTTGTTGCATGAGGCGCAATTGCTTGAAGCCCGGCGCGCCACGGCTTCCCAACCACGGACCCAGCCTGGGCCGTCCGGCTCTGGCCCGAAACCGGCGCTGGCTGACCGCGCGGCTCGAGTGAGC
>JANPCW010000449.1:0-2962 GCA_031431155.1 Janthinobacterium sp.
AATTCGGCCTGCGCAAGTCGCAGCGCCAGCAGGATTATCGAAAGGAAGTGCGCACCCAGTTGTCCGAGACGCAGAAGGAAACCGAGTCGCTGGAAAACCGCCTGCAGGCGCTGGACTTCGACTTGAACAATGTGCTGGTCAAGGCGCCGGTGGATGGAACCGTGGTCGGCTTGCGTGTCTTTACCCGGGGCGCGGTGGTGCCGAGCGGATTCACGCTAATGGAGCTGGTGCCCAAGGATGACGCGCTGATCGTGGAGGGCATGCTGCCGGTCGGCCTGGTGGACAAGGTACACCCGGGTTTAAAGGCGGAACTGATTTTTTCGGCATTCAATTCGAACACGACGCCGCATATCCCGGGGATCGTGACCCAGGTTTCGGCCGATCGGACGGTGGACGAACGGAGCGGCCAGGCCTATTACAAGGTGCAAGCGGCCGTGGCGCCGGAAGGCATGAAGCTCATTTCCCAACTCCAGATTCGGCCCGGAATGCCGGTCGACCTGTTCGTCAAGACCGGTGAGCGCACCATGATGAATTATCTGCTCAAGCCGGTGTTTGACCGCGCCAACAGCGCGTTGACCGAAGAGTGACGATGGCAAATTTCCCGCTGCGCGGCGGCGCGTGGTGCGCTGCTTTTGTGGTTCTGCTGGCGCAGTCCGGCCAGACTTGCGCCATGGGTTTGATGCAGGCATATGAGGCCGCCTTGCAAAATGACCCGGTCTATCGTTCGGCGCTGTTTGACAATCAGGCCGGGCAGCAGTACAGGGCGATCGGACGCTCCGGTTTGCTGCCAAGCGTACAGTACACCTATTCGACCAGCAAGAACCGGGCGGACCGGACGTCGCCCGATTTTCTCGGCACGCCCAACACCACGCATCCCGAATACACGAGTATCTCGAGCAGCATTTCCCTGCGTCAGACGCTGTTCAACCTCAATACCACCGCGCGCTACCGGCAAGGCATTGCGCAGGCCGGTTACAGCGATGCCCAGTTCAGCGGCCGCAGCCAGGAGCTGATGATCCGTCTGGTGTCGGCCTATGCCGATGCCAAGTATGCGCAGGACCAGTTGGCGCTGTACGGCGCGCAGCGCGATGCTTTTGCCGAGCGCAGGCGCGTCAATGAGCGCATGTTCGACAAGGGCGAGGGCACCCGGACCGACATGCTGGAAACCCAGGCCAAGCTGGACATGGCGGAAGCGCAGGTCATCGAATCGGCGGACAATCTGGCGACCGCGCGCAGCACGCTGGCGGCAATGCTGGGCCGCGAGGTGACGCAGCTGAACGGCCTGGCCAGTGACTTCGCAGGCGTGCCCTCGTCGCTGTCCGGTATTGAGCAGTGGAAGGCGACGGCAGCCCGGGACAACGCGGAGCTGGCCGCGGGCCGCTTTGCCGTGCAAGCGGCGGAGCAGGAAATCAGCAAGAGCCGGGCCGGCCACGCGCCGCGCCTGGATTTGAATGCCAGTTACAGCCGCAGCAGTTCGGACAGCCTGACCAACTACAAGCAGGATTCGACCGTGCGCAGCATCGGTGTCCAGCTGGTGGTGCCCCTGTATTCGGGTGGATCTGTGAATGCCGCGAGCAGCCAGGCGGTGGCGAACCGGGACAAGGCCAGCTCCGATCTGGAGGCGAGCACCAACAAGGTGATGATCGAAGTGGGCAAACAGTTCGGCGCCTTGCACAGCGGGGTGGCCAGGATGGCGGCGCTACAAAAATCGCTCGCCTCCGCCAGCTCGCTGGTGACGGCGACCCAGCACAGCGTGAAGGGCGGGGAACGCACCAATCTCGATGTGCTGAACGCCCAGCAACAACAGGTGGCGGTCCAGCGCGATCTGGCGCAGGCGCGCTACAACTACCTGATCAGCTTTCTGAAACTGCGTTTCGCGGCGGGTACCCTGAACATCGACGATTTGCGGATCGTGGCGGGGTACTTTTCGGCCGCGAATTGAAGCTACCCGCCCGCCGAAATGGCGTAGGGCGGATGAGCGCAGCGTTATCCGCCGGCCCAGGCATCAACCCCGGCGGAAGGCGCTGCGCTTTTCCGCCCTACGCAGCCCGTTTTGCCGCGATCGCATTGCCGGCGCGGCTGGCACCCTTGCGACCCAGATGCTGCGAGATGAACTGGCCGGCGTCGACCACGGCATCGAGGTCGATGCCGGTCTCTATCCCCAGCCCCTGCATCAGGTACAGCACGTCTTCGGTTGCAACGTTGCCGGTGGCGCCCTTGGCGTACGGGCAGCCGCCCAGGCCCGCCACCGACGAATGAAAAATCGACACGCCCACTTCCAGGCTGGCATATATGTTCGCCAACGCCTGGCCGTAGGTGTCGTGGAAGTGGCCGGAAATCCGATCGAGGAAAAACTCCTGCGCCGCGCGCAACATGACCGCCTGCGTCTTGCGCGGGGTCGCCACGCCGATGGTGTCGGCGATGTCGATCTCATCGCAACCGAGCTCGCGCATGCGGCCCACCACGTCGGCCACCGCGTCCAGCGCAACGTCGCCCTGGTACGGGCAGCCGAAGGCGCAGCTGATGCTGCCGCGCAGGCGCAAGCCATGCTCTTTGGCCGCCTTGGCCACGTCCTCGAAGCGCGCGATCGATTCCGCGATCGAGCAGTTGATGTTCTTTTGCGAAAACGCTTCCGAAGCCGAGCCAAAGATCACCACTTCGTCCGCGCGGGCCGCGCGGGCCGCCTCAAAACCCTGCATGTTGGGCGTCAGCGCCGAATAGATCACGCCGTCGCGGCGCGCGATGCTAGCCATCACCTGCGCGCTGGTGGCCATCTGCGGCACCCATTTCGGCGATACGAACGAGGCCGCTTCGATGTTGACGAAACCGGCCTTGGTCAGGCGGTCGATCAGTTCGATTTTTACGTTGGCCGGGATCGTCTCCTTTTCATTCTGCAAGCCATCGCGCGGCCCCACTTCGACGATCTTGACCTTGGTCGGCAGTCGGTTTGGCATCCCTGTTT
>JANPCW010000450.1:0-18101 GCA_031431155.1 Janthinobacterium sp.
GGCGCATGCGCGAGAGATCTCAATGACGTATTTGCCTGTTCCCCCCCGTAACGAGTGCGCCGTCGCCAAGGCCACGGCCGAGTCGCTTTGCAAGCCCGGCGCGCGCCCGTGGGTGCTGGCGGCCACGGTCATCGCCTCCAGCCTGGTCTTCATCGATGGCACCGTGGTCAACGTCGCACTTCCAGCGTTGCAGCAAGCGTTCGGCGCCAGCGCGACCGACGTGCAATGGGTGGTTGAATTGTACGCGCTATTTTTGGCGGCGCTGCTGCTGGTTGGCGGCACCGCCGGCGACCGGTTCGGGCGGCGCCGCGTGTTTTCCCTTGGCGTCGCGCTATTTGCCGTTGCGTCCATCTGGTGCGGGATTAGTGGCAGCGTCATGCAGCTGATTTTCGCCCGCGCACTGCAGGGCATCGGCGGCGCCCTGCTGGTACCGGGCAGCCTCGCTCTCATCAGCGCCTCGTTCCCGGAGAATGAACGCGGCAAGGCGATCGGCACCTGGTCCGGCTACACCGCCATCACCGCCGCGCTTGGCCCTGTGCTCGGCGGCTTTCTCATTGAGCATGTTTCATGGCGCATGGCATTTCTGATCAATGTTCCGCTCGCCGTGCTAGTGCTGATCCTCACATTGCGTTACGTGCCCGAAAGCCGCGACCAGGACGCCTCGGGTAGCCTGGATTGGGTCGGCGCGGCGCTGGCCAGCATCGGGCTGGGATGCCTGGTCTACGGCTTGATTGAATCGTCGAATAGAGGCTGGCGCGACTTGACAGTGATCGCAACGCTGGTGCTCGCTACGCTGACAATCGCCATGTTTGTCGTCGTCGAGTTGCGCCACCGGGCCCCCATGCTGCCACTTGGGCTATTTCGCTCGCGCGATTTCAGCGGGGCGAATTTGTTAACGCTGTTGCTATACGCTGCGCTGGGTGGAGGCCTCTATTTTTTTCCGCTGAACCTGATTCAAGTGCAAGGATATTCCGCACTCGCCGCCGGCGCGGCGCTGCTGCCGTTTGTTCTGCTGTTGTTTTTCCTGTCCAGCTGGAGCGGTGGACTGGTTGACCGATACGGCGCCAAGTGGCCCCTCGTGATCGGCCCGAGCATTGCGGCCATCGGATTTGCCGGGTTCGCCATTCCCGGCGTGGGTAGCAGCGACTGGGCCAATTATTGGGTTCATTATTTCCCGCCCGTGCTGGTGCTGGGTTTGGGCATGGCGATCAGTGTCGCGCCGCTCACCACGACGGTAATGAATGCGGTCGACGAAAGCCTTGCCGGGGCCGCGTCGGGCGTGAACAATGCCGTTTCCCGCACCGCCGCATTGCTGGCCATCGCGCTGTTCGGGATTGTGATGCACCTGGCGTTCAATGCCAGTCTGGACCGCCATCTCAAGACCTTGAATATCGCGCCGGACCAGGTGCAAAAAGTAGACGCGCAGCGTGCCAAGCTGGCTGCAATCGAGGTACTGGCGCAAGCGAGCGAACAGGAGCGGATTGCCCTGCAAAACGCCATCAAGCAATCGTACGTGGCAGGCTTTCGTTGGGTGATGCTGCTCTCTTCGTTTCTGGCGCTAGGCAGCGCCTGCTGCGCCCTGCTAATGATCGGCGGGCGCCCTAAGGCAAAACCAACAAGCTGAGCGGGACGATTTCCCAAAGACATTCCGGCCAGCCGGCTGCGTTATTGCGTGCCAGCAGTAGCGTCGTGCGTTCCGGACGGCAACATCGAGAGCGCGACCTTATGGGCCTCGGCTTCGGCCTCTTCTTCATTTGGAAACACGGTATCGACACAGACACGCTGCTCAGAAAAAATACAATTTCTGTGCATCGGATTGGGCGAGGGCGCAAAAATTGCCACATGGGCGGCCCAGCCTTCCCCGCTTGGCAAGAGCACACCGGCGTACTCGATTTCATACTCAGCAATGTGTTCGGACGACATAAGTGTCTCCTGTAATTACAAAAATCAAGAACGAAAGGAATGGATCTGTTGCCCGCGCCTGCGCGAACCATCTTACGGTTTATCTTACCGCGCCTTGCTGCCTTGGCATACTCGGTTGAACCAAACGGTGGCAATGATTGCAATTACGGCCAACCGAGGCAGCCTGATGTGCATTACCATGCCTGCCAAAGGAGTCTTATCATGCCGCACCCTACCCCGTTCTCCAGTTTTGCCTCCGGAGCGCGCGCTACTATCCCTATGCTGGTCGGAGCTGCCCCGTTCGGCTTGATCTTTGGCACGCTCGTGGTCGCCAATCATCTCGCACTATGGCAGGGCCAGATGATGTCGCTCGGCGTGTATGCCGGGTCGAGTCAGTTCATCGCGCTCGGTTTGGCGGCGGGGAACGCGGGCATGCTGGTGATCTGGCTTGCCACCTTCATCGTCAACCTGCGCCACATGCTGTACGCAGCGCACTTGTTGCCGCATGTCTCGCACCTGCCGGCGCGCTGGCGCTGGCTGCTCGGTTTCCTGCTCACTGACGAAACCTTTGCCGTGATGGATAGCTATTACCGCAAGCATCCACGAACGCCGCTAGGACATTGGTATTTCTTCGGGTCGGGCTTTGCGATGTACATGAACTGGCAGTTGTGGACCGCTATCGGCTTGCTGTTCGGCGCGATTTTCCCGCGTCTACAAACGCTTGGGCTCGACTTTGCCATGGTCGTCACCTTCATCGCCATCATCGTGCCACAACTTGTGCGCTTGCCACATTTTGTGGCAGCACTGGCGGCCGGAAGCGTCGCCCTTCTGTTGAAAGATTTGCCCTATAAACTAGGACTGCTGCTGGCGGTATTGACCGGCGTCGCGGTCGGCATCGCCCTGGCGCGTTGGCGCACCCCCGCCGCACCGGCAAAGGAACTTTCATGAATACGACGATCATGATTATCGGCATGGCGCTGATCACTGTTTTCATCAAGGCCATTCTATTCATCTTGGGCGATCGCCTGGCATTCCCTGTCCTATTGAAACAGGCGCTCAGTTTTGTCCCGGTCACGGTCCTAACTGCGATCATCGTGCCGATGATTCTGGCGCCGCATGGCACGACGCTCGAACTGAGCTGGCGCAACCCGCAACTGGTCGCTGCGCTGGCCGCGGTGCTGGTATGCGCACTCACGCGGCGTCAATTGTTCACAATCAGTGTCGGGCTTGCGGTGTTTTTTGCATGGCAGTTCTGGATGCCGGCTTGAACATTCCCCGGCAATCGAGCGACGGTCGCTCTGGTACGCGTTCAGCGCGCCAGACGTATCCCACTGAACTGCCAGCGCGCGCCAGCGGGAAAGAAATTGCGGTAGCTGGCCCGCGCGTGGCCAGCCGGCGTGGCACACGATGAACCGCGCAACACGTATTGGTTCAGCATGAACTTCCCATTGTACTCACCCAGCGCACCGCGCGCGGCAGCAAAGCCGGGGTAAGGCGCGTAGCTGCTGCTGGTCCACTGCCAGCACGCGCCGAACAATTGCGTAAGACCATCGCCGGCCTGCGCGGCGGCCGGATGCAGATCTCCACACCTTGCCTCGGCCCCCTTGGCGGCCACTTCCCACTCCGCCTCGGTGGGCAAACGGGCGCCGGCCCAATGGGCATAAGCATCCGCCTCGAACAGGGAAATATGGGTTACAGGCCGCTCCATATCGAGCCGCTGCACCCCATGCAAGGTGAATTCCTGCCACTGACCGGGGCCGGTGGTTTGCCAATACAGCGGATGAATTAGATTCTGGTTGCGCACCCAGTCCCAGCCTTCGGCCAGCCACAGCGAGGCGTCGCGGTAGCCGCCGGCCTCGACAAAGACGCGGTATTCGCCATTGGTGACCAAGCGCGACGCCAACCCAAAGGGCGCAACGAACTGGCGGTGCGGCGGCAATTCGTTATCGAAGCAAAAGCCGTCACCCCGATAGCCGATGTCGACCAGGCCACCGTCAAATGCCAGCCATCGTAAAGACGGTGCGCCGCTCGCAGCTGCTAACGGCGCACCGAAATAGCTCGGCAGCAGCGGGTTTTGCGCCAGCAAGTGCTTGACGTCGGTGAGCATCAATTCCTGATGCTGCTGCTCGTGTTCCAGGCCCAGCGCCATCAGCGACGCGAGTTGCGCGGACGCGAGCTGCACGGCATCGGGCGGCGCATCGAGCAGGCGCGCAATGCGGGCATCGGCATCCTGGCGATAGGACCGCACTTGCGCCATTGCCGGGCGCGTCAACAGGCCGCGCTGCGCGCGCGGGTGCTTCTCGCCGATACCGTTGTAGTAGGAATTGAACAGGACCCGGAACGCCGGGTGGAACGGTTTGAAATCGCGCTCCATTGGTTCCAGAATGAAGGTCTCAAAGAACCACGTGGTGTGCGCGAGATGCCATTTGATCGGACTCGCGTCCGGCATCGACTGCGCGCCGCAATCCTCGTCGCTCAAGGGCTCGGCCAACATCAGCGAGCGCTTGCGTATCGTGTCGAAGCGCGCGCGCAGGGCGTCGGTGTGGTCGTATTGCCTGCATTGTCCCCTACTCGTGCATCGTTGCCGCGCGCGCGTGGATCACGGCAAACCAGCCTGCGGGATCGGTCCAGATATGGGTGGCTGAAAACCCGGCCTGCCCGAGCAGCGCGACAAACCCCGCTTGCGTGTACTTATAGCTGTTCTCGGTGTGAATCCGGTCGCCGCGCGCGAAACTGCGATGGCCTGCCGGCCAACTCACTGCCAACTCGACGCGCGCCTCCAGATGCATCTCGATGCGACTTTGCTCGGCATTGAAGAACCCGCGGTGCAGCCATTGGCGCGCATCGAAGTCCGCTCCCAGCAGGTGATTCAGGTGACGCAGCAAATTGAGGTTGAACGCGGCCGTTACGCCCAGATCGTCGTCGTAGGCGGCGTTGAGAATCGCCGGATCCTTGATCAAGTCGACTCCGATCAGAAGGCCGCCGCCGTCGCACTCGGCGCGCAAACGCTCAAGGAACGCGCGCGCCTCCTCGGGCGAGAAGTTGCCGATCGAGGAACCGGGGTAGAAGAACAGGCGCCGGTCAGGACGCACGGTGTCGGGTAACTCAAGCTTGCCGGAAAAATCCAGCCCTAACCCCGTCATTTCAATATCGGGAAAGCGCTGCCGCAAGCGGCCCAGCGATCCACGCAGAAAGTCGTGCGAGATATCGATCGCCACATATTGGCTTGGTTGCAGCAAGGGAAACAGCGCGGCCGCTTTCGCGCAATTGCCGGCGCCAAGGTCGATCAACGTCGTGCCGGAACCGATCGTGCGTGCGATGTTGGCGCCATGTTGCGCGAAAATGCCGGCCTCGGTACGGGTCGGGTAATACTCGGGCAGCTCGCAAATGGCCTCGAACAGTTTCGATCCGAGCGCATCGTAGAAGTACTTGGGCGAGACCTGCGCATGCCGGCTCAGCAAACCGCTGCTGATTTCGGCAACCACGGCCGGGCTGCCGCTGGCTGCACGGGCCGAGGGTGTTGCAAGATTGGCTGGAAGCGGGCGAATTGCGGCGGAATCGGTCGTGATCATGAGCTGGCTACCGTGATTGGTGAGTGGCAACGACGTGGGGTACAACCATCGGACCACGAACAACGCAAAATGGTTGCGGGCACCTTGATAATGGTTTTGTTATTTTTGTTATCATAGCCGAATATCCGCGTTCAAGCCTTTGCGCGGGTCAAAGACGCTTGCTTTCATTTCTTAATAATAAGGATTTCAAATGATCCAATTCTCCCCTTTGCGTTCGATCAAATCCCTGTTGACGGTTTCGATTGCGGCCGGCCTGCTGTTCGCTGCTGGCGTTTCCCAAGCGCAATCGGTATTGCGCGTATCGGCCATTCCGGACGAAGCGCCGACAGAATTGCAGCGCAAGTTCAAGCCCCTGGGCGAATATCTGGAAAAAAAGATCGGCATGAAAGTGGAATTTACGCCTGTTACCGATTACGCCGCATCGGTTGAAGCCCTGATCAACAAGAAGGTCGACATGGTGTGGTTCGGCGGCTTTACCTTCGTGCAAGCCAAAGACCGCAGCAAGAACCAGATCACGCCGTTGGTGCAGCGCGCCGAAGACGAGAAATTCCGCTCCGTTTTCATCACCACCAACAAGGACATCAACAAGCTGGAAGACTTGAAAGGCAAGACCCTGAGCTTCGGCTCCGAATCGTCGACCTCGGGCCACTTGATGCCGCGCTCGTTCTTGCTCGCTGCCAAGATCGACCCGGACACCGACTTGAAGCGCATCGCTTTCTCGGGCGCGCATGACGCGACGGTTGCTGCAGTTGCCGGCGGCAAAGTCGATGCTGGCGCAGTCAATATTTCGGTCTGGGAAAAGCTGGTCGCAGAGAAAAAGGTCGACCCAAGCGTGGTGCGCGTGTTCTACACGACCCCGGGCTATTACGACTACAATTGGAGCGTGCGTTCCGACATGAACCCGGATCTGCGCAAGAAACTGACTGACGCATTCCTGGCGCTTGACAAGAACAATCCAGAAGGCAAGGCGATTCTTGACCTGCAGCGCGCATCCAAATTCATCCCGACCAAGGCCGAAAACTATAGCGCGATCGAAGCGGCAGCGCACAACGCGGGTTTGCTCAAGAAGTAAGCGATGTCATTTTTGAGTGCTGAATCCGGCGGGCAATGCCAACGATGAATACCTATAGTTTGCACAACCTGACGGTGCGCCACCAGAGCGCCGGCAATGCGCTGGCGCTGCACGACATCAACCTGGAAGTGGCTCGGGGCGAGCAATTGGCCGTGATCGGTCCGTCCGGCGCCGGCAAGACGACCGTGCTGACCACCTTGGCGTGCGCGCACCGACCTGACACCGGCACCTTCCACGCGTTTGGCCTAGTACCCTGGTCGCTGCCGCATGGCGCGCGCCACCGCTTGCGTGCCAGGCTATTTCTAGCGCCCCAAACGCCGCCCTTGCCGCCGCGCCAGCGCGTGGTGACCGCCGTGCTGGCGGCCCGCCTGCCGCACTGGAGCCTGTGGCGCGCCTTGCGCTCCCTCATCAAACCGGTTGACCCGGACGCCGCGTACGACGCGCTGGAACGCTTTCAGCTGGGCGATAAACTCTATTCGCGGGTCGACCGCCTGTCGGGCGGCGAACGCCAGCGCTGCGGGATGGCGCGCCTGGTGCTGTCGTCGGCCGAAGTTTTCCTGGTCGACGAACCGCTGTCGGCGCTCGATCCCGCACTGTCCCAACTCACCTTGGATATTTTGAAGCAAGAGGCAACCGCGCGCGGCGCGACCCTCATTTGCAGCTTGCACCAAGTCGATCTGGCGCGCGCCAATTTCCTGCGCCTGGTGGGACTCAAGGATGGACGCATCGTGTTCGATGCCGCGCGCGCGCAAGTGACCGACGCGATGATCGCGGCCCTATATCAAAACGACGCTGGCGCGCCCAGCCCACTGCCCGAACCTGACGCAGCCAAGAAGCTGAGCATCGGCGCCTGTTTCTAGTTATGCAAAATTCCCGCCAACCGTCCGCGGCGCGTCATCCCGATCCGGCATGGCGCACACGGATCATGCTATCCGTGCTCGCCCTCTTGCTACTGTGGCCGATGGTGGTTGTCAGCGAATTCAAGCCGTCTACCCTGTTCGACTGGCAAAGCCTATCGGCCGCCGGCCGTTTTCTGGCCGATTTTCTGCCGCCCGCGCATTCCCCCGAATTCCTGCTGATGGTGGCGCGCGAAACCTGGCAAACGGTCGCCATTGCGACGGCCGGGCTGAGCCTGGCGCTGCTGGGTGCGATTCCGGCCACTTTGCTGGTAACCGAGCGGCTGTCGGTGTCGCGCCTTGGCACCGGCCGCATGAAAACCAGCGCGCTCCTGGTGCGCCAAAGCGTACGCTGGCTGCTGGTGTTGTTGCGCAGCGTGCCTGAACTGGTGTGGGCTCTGCTGTTGGTGCGCATCATCGGGCTCGGGCCGACCGCCGGGGTACTCGCGATCGCGTTGACCTACTGCGGCATGCTGGGAAAAGTGTATGCCGAAATTCTGGAATCGTCCGAGTCGCACGCCACCGACGCCTTGCTGGCCAACGGCAGCGGGCGTTTGGGCGCGCTGTTGTACGGCGCCTTGCCCGAGTCGGGGGCCGAACTGGTGTCCTACACCGTGTACCGCTGGGAATGCGCCATCCGCGGCTCGGTCGTGATGGGCTTCGTGGGGGCCGGGGGTCTGGGCCAGCGCATGGACGAGTCGATGAAAATGATGAGCGGGGGCGAAGTGGCGACCATGCTGCTGGTGTTCGTGCTGCTGGTGGCGCTGGCCGATCTGGTGTCCAAGATGTTGCGCCGGCGGCTAGGATGAGCCACGCCAACCGGCGGCGCCCGCCGCCCGCGCCGACACGCCGCCTGTCGAGCCCCTTGCTGGCGCTCGGCTTGGGCGCACTGGTGTTTGCCAGCTTCGCCTCGCTGCCCCTGCACTGGCGCGACTTTTTCACGCCCGAAGCGGCAACCAGTGTCCTTGAGTTCCTGACCGGTTTTGCGCCACCGGAAACTGCTACCCCGTTCCTGCTTAAGATCGCCCGAGCCACCGCGGAAACGCTGTCGATGTCGGCGCTGGGCACGTTGTTGGCCGTGGGCGGCGGCTTGGCATTGGCGGTGCCGGCGGCGGGCCGCTTCGGCGTCGCGGCGCGCTCTGCCACGCGCGCTCTGCTCAATATATTGCGCTCGATCCCGGAGCTGGTATGGGCCTCGATTCTGTTGATCGCAGCCGGCCTGGGGCCGTTCGCCGGCACGCTGGCGCTGGCCGCCCATACCTCGGGCGTGCTCGGGCGCCTGTTTGCCGACGCGCTGGAAAACGCTGCGCCGCAGCCGGAACAAAGCCTGCGCATCAACGGCGCCGCGCCGATGGCCGCTTTTCTCTACGCGACCGTGCCGCAAACCCTGCCCCAGATGCTGTCCTACACCCTGTACCGATGGGAAAACAATATCCGCGCCGCCGCCATCCTTGGCGTGGTTGGCGCGGGCGGCCTGGGGCAAATGCTAAAGTTTCATTTGTCACTGTTTCAAACCCAGCGCGCTGCCACCGTAATCATTGCCATGCTACTGCTGGTGGCCCTGGTGGATGCGATCAGCTTCGCCATGCGGCGCGCACTCACACGTTAACGTTCAATCAAGCGGGACACCATGCTGGAACTGCGTCACCTATCGAAATCCTATGGCGCGGTGCGCCCGGTCCTGCGCGACCTGTCCTATCGTTTTCACGCCGGCCAATTTATCGCCATCATGGGCGACTCCGGGGTTGGCAAATCCACCCTTTTGAACCTGATCGCGGGCCTGGATGCACCCGACCCCGGCCCGGCCGATCAGATTGTGATCGACGGCATCGCGATGTCGGCGCTGGACGACGATGCCGCCACCCGCCTGCGGCGTGCCCGAATGGGCTTCATTTTTCAGGCCTTTCACGTGCTGCCCCATTTGACCCTGTTGCAAAATATCGCCCTGCCATTATTGTTGAATGGGCAGCCGCAAGATCGGGCGCGTGCCATGCTTGACGCGGTCGGATTGTCCGGGCGCGGCGGGGATTTTCCCCAGCAATTGTCGGGCGGCGAGCTGCAGCGCGTGGCCATCGCGCGCGCGCTGGTGCATCGCCCTGCCCTGGTGCTGGCCGATGAACCGACCGGCAACCTCGACCCGGACACGGCGCACAGTGTTTTGAGCTTGCTGCGCGACGAAGTCAAGGCCAATGGCGCCTGCGCCATCATGGTCACGCACTCAAAAGCTGCAGCGGCAATGGCGGATCGGACCCTGGTGTTGACGGGCTCAGGCTTACAGGACGCGTAAAGTATAATGCTGATCGGAATATTCCTACAACGATGGGAGTTTTCTTAATCGTGCGCTAGCCTTGGCGTAGTATTATCGTATGGGGCTTGCCTTTCAATATTTATTAATTTACAAGAGAACCATCTGGATGCGTTTAGCAACGACAAATTGCCCGGAAGTTGGAGGAGTGCGATGAACGTACGGCAAAAAAAACTGGAAATGATTGAAGCGATGAACCGCGCCCGCGCGCAGGAGCCATCGAGCTTTGTCCCGAATCTGCTGCTCGACACACTGATCGAGAAAATGAGCCTGAAGAACGATGCCGAACTGTGCCGCGTTTTGGAGGTGCAGCCGCCCATCATCAGCAAGATCCGACACCGGAAATTGGCTGTAGGTGCGACCATTTTATTGCGCATGCACGAAAAATCGGACCTGAGCATTCGCGAACTGAAAGAATTGGCGACCACGTCAATGCTCTAGGCCGGCGATAGCGCCCAACGCGCGCTCGGCCGGTGTCGAGCGCAATCGGGTGGTCGCGGCAAGCCAATGATCACACTTTTTTTGGACGTCCCGTCTTCAATTGCGGCAATGCGTCCAATACTTTTTGCAAAGTCGCCAAGTCGATCTGGCTGATCAGTGCGACGCCGATTCGCAGCAATTCGCTCTTCTTGATGTCGAATCCAGCCTTCAGGCACGCTTTTTTTACCTGCCCCAGCACGGCATATTCCTGCTCGGGCATGGTGAAGCTGTCCCTGACCAGTTTCTCCTTGCGCACTTTATCCTTTGCAATCAACTCCGCTGCAGCGGGAGTTGGGCGCGCCCTGGCTGCAGGCTTGGCTGCCAGCTTGGCTGCTGGCTTGGCTGCTGGCAGTTTCGTCTTTGGTGCGGCCTTGCGTGCAGCCGGCCTTGCAACAGGTTTCCGCGCCACCGGATCGAGCACGGCCGCCGATTTCGCCGCAGTCGGTTTCACCTTACCGGCAGCCGGTTTCGCCCGAACGGCAACTGCCTTTGCTGTTGCCGGCGCGGCTTTGGCGGCAATTTTTCTTGCGGGCGCTTTGGCAGGTGCGCTCGCTTGACCTGTACTTTTCGAGGCTGCTGCCTTGCTTTTTGCCGAGGATACTTTGAGCATGAAAACTCCTATCTAGAAACAATATAAACAATGTATACCATTTATACGATTCCTGGATCGGTTTGCGACACCATCAGTGACTAGGAATTCGCTTTGACGCTAAAGTCAACGCCGACCTCGTCCCACCACTCCTGCTCTTTCTCGATCCAGTACGACACCGTCGGGTGGTGGGCCACCAGGCTGCGATTGATTTCCAGCTCGATCCGGTTCTTCATGCGCAGGCGCAGCTGCTGGAAATCGACCTCGATGCGCGAATGCATGAACAGGATCGCGAGCCGCAGCGCCAGCACGGCCTTGGCGAAATCGGGATCGGACAGCGCCTCGCTCACTTTGCGCAAATTGCCTTTCTGGGCCAGGATCAGCTTGCCCATGATGCGCTGCTCGCGCGTGGTAAAGCCCGGCAGATCGCCGTTTTCCACCAGATAGGCGGCATGCTTGTGATAGTCGTTGTGGGACACCATCATCCCCACCTCGTGCAGCAAGGCGCCCCAACACAGGTATTTGGTATGGCCATCGGCGGCCGGCTTGAGCTGGGCATACAGGAAGGCTGCATCCTCGGATACCCGGTTGGCGCGGCTTTCGTCGACCTGGAACTTTTGCAGGAAGGCGCGCACCGACTGTTCGCGCCGGTCGCGCTTGGTCGAGCGGAAGTACAGGTCCCACATCACGCCCATGCGCAGCCCGGTTTCGACCGGCTTGACGAGCGCGATGTCCAGTTCGCTGGTCAGCGCAATCAGGATCGCCAGCCCGCCCACGACGGTGGCGGCGCGGTCCGGCCGCAGGCCCGGCAGCTCGATCCGGCTCACGTGGCCAAACGCGATAAAGCGGCGCTTAAGCGCCTCCAGGCTGGCCGGCGAAAGATCGCCCTGGCCCAGGCCGTTCTTGGCAATGATCTCGGCGATCGCGCGGATCGTGCCGGACGAGCCGTATGCGCTTTTCCAGTATTGCGGATGGTAAGGCGGCGCGGCATCCTCGAAGTGGCTGCGGGCCGACAGGATCGCGGCGTCGTACGAGGCCGCGTCGACCCGTCCGTCCACGAAGAACGACAGGCTTTGCTTGACGGTGCCGATGCCGAACGATTCGACCCGCTCGACCTCCAGGCCACGCCCCAAGATCAGCTCGGTCGAGCCGCCGCCGATGTCGAGCACCAGGCGCCGCTCGCCGGGCGCGGCCAGCGCGTTGGCCACGCCCATATAAATCAGGCGGCCCTCCTCTTCCCCTGAAATGATTTCAATCGGGTAGCCGATGGCTTGTTCGGCCGCGGGCAGGAAGGCAGCGGAATTTTTGGCGATGCGCAGGGTTGAAGTAGCAACCACGCGCACCGCCTCAAGCTGATAAGCGGCCAGCGCGACGCTGAAACTTTTCAGGCAGGCCAGCGCCGATTGCATCGCCGCCTCGGTCAGAGCGCCGCTGGCATCGAGCCCGGCGGCCAGGCGGATCGGCTCGCGCATGCTTTTCACGACGCGGATCGCTTCGCCATCGTGCATGCCGATGTGCAGGCGAAAACTATTTGACCCCAGATCGACGGCAGCAAACATGCAAGCCTCTTTCTCATTCATGAACATGTTGGCTGTGGCAGGCTGAGGCTGGCAAGCCAGCGCTCAACACCGCATTTTTCGAGGATCCTACCACAATAGCCGACCTGTATGACGCCCTGATGACAAGGTCAAGACTCGGGCACAACCGCGGCGCCCGCTTCGATCACTTGGTTGCGCCCGCCCAGCTTGGCCGCTTGCAGCGCTTGGTCGGCGCGCTGGAACAGGCTGACCGTGCTGTCGTCGGCGCGGATCGTGGTCACCCCCATGCTGGCGGTCAGATTGATCACCGCGCGCTCGATTTTGACCGGCGTGTGCATGATCGCGCGGCGGATTCGCTCAGCCACCAGGGTGGCTTCCGCCAAGGCGGTGCGGGGCAGTAGGACGGCAAACTCGACGCCGCCCAGGCGCCCCAACTGGTCACTGTCGCGCAACTGGCGCTGGCACAACTGGACGATGGTGCGCAGCACGGCATCGCCGGCCGGATGGCCGTAGCCGTCGTTGACGCGCTTGAAATGGTCGAAGTCCAACACGATCAACGAGGTTTCCATGCCAGGGCGGCGCGCTAGCGCCATCCAGGGCGTGAGCACGCCAAAAAAGCCGCGTCGATTCGGCATGTCGGTCACCACGTCCACCACTGCCAGGCGCGCCAGTTCAACTTGCTGCTGCTCGCGCGTTAGCAGCAAGTAGCCAAAGCCGTTGAGCAGCATCATCAGGTAGAGCGCGCCGAAGCTGAGCAGTTGCGCCACGCCGGTACTGGCCCGGATCGCGCCGTCGGAGACACCGAGCGCTAGCAAGCCGCGTCCGACGATGAGCAGGGCCAGCGCCGACATCGTTACCACCAGGAAGCGCCGCAACATGGTTCCAGTGCGCCACTCAAGCGCCAGCGCCGCCACCCCGGCCAGCAAGAATGCGCCCACGATCACCGATCCCGCGGCGATCCGCACGGCCGGTTCGACATCGAAGCCATAACCGGCCAGGAAGGTGCCGATCGACAGCGCCAGGAGCGGCAACAGGATGCGGCGCCAGCCGGGTCGATCGGCCGCTTCCCACAGCGCCCCGGCCTCGGCCGCCACGCCGGAAAACAGCAGCGCGTTCGCCACCGCGATCGATAGCAGATCGGGCACGATGCCGCGTAAATACATCAAGAACCAGGCCGCCGCCTGACACTGTTTGGCAATCGCCCAGACCGACCAGGTGAGCGACTTCTTGCTTTCGTATTCGAAAAAGAACAAGGCGGCGCACAGGCTCAGGTTGCCCAGCGCCAGCATCAGGACCAGCGTCTTGATATCCACTACGATGCAGCGATACGTGGGCAATCCGGGGCGCGCCGGGCTTGGACGGGGCGATTAAAGTTCATGCTCGACATTGGTGCTCCCGTCGCCGATCTGGCTGGCCCACGCCTGCACGAAAAAATTCTTCTCTTGCTCGCTCGGCGCCTCATTCCAAAACACGATCAGGGTTCCTTTATGGTCGTGGATCTGGGTGACCTTTTCAATGAAGCCCTGAACGCCGCCGCGGTCGGCCAGCGCGACGACATAGCCGTAGACGCGGGTCAGGCGCTCGATCCGGTCGGCCTCAGTGGAGCTGTTGGTGGCGGTAATGGTGGGGTGATCCAAGAACATGTGTTTTTCTCCGTGCCGCCGCTGTGACCGGGCAGTCGCCCCATGGGTCGCGGCCATCAGCGCAATGTACCTTCAAATATTCCGTATGTAAATGCAATCTTGGCGTCCGGCTTGGAAGAATCATGCGTAAGAATCATGCTGGCAACCACGAATCGGCCATCGAGCGTGCTACGCTTACGCCAAATTTCGAACAAATATCATTCGGAGTGTTGCAATATGGCACTAAAGAACGTCAATCTGACGATTCTGTGACACACTGACGGCGCATTGGCCGCACGGCTGCCATCGATAGAGGATTAATCATGTTGCGTCGCCGCTTGCCTTTTTCCCTCTCCGCAGCGGCGGCACTCACGCTCGGTGCCGGCCTGACCGTCACCGCCGTGTTGTTTGTCGCCGTCAGCCATCTTGAGTACGACAAGATAGCGCTTAGTTTCGAGCAGCGCGCCACCCTGAGGGTTGCTGCGATCCACGACGGGCTAGACGCCGCGATCGAGGTGTTGACCGTCACCAACGCCCTGTTCAATACCGTCTCGCCGGTCACGCGTGCGCAATTTCACACCTTTACCGAACCGCTGCTGGCGCGCTATCCGTTTATCCAGGCGTTCAACTTCCACCGCATCGTCACCCAGGCCGAACGTGCAGCCTACGAGGGCGCGCTGCGCGAGCAGTTCCCCGACTTCATCATCCGACAAATGACCGACGGACAACTGGTGCCCGCGGCCCCTAGGGGGCGCTACAACATCGTCGACTACATCGAACCGATGCGCGGCAATGAGGCAGCGTTCGGGCTCGATGTCTCAACCAATATTGCGGTTGGCACGGCGATCGAGCAAGCGCTGGCGAGCGGCGCGGCCAGCGCGACCGGCCTGTTGCGCCTGGCGCAAAACGAGGGCGGGCAGCGCGGCTTCGTGGTGATCATGCCGGTGTACCGCGCAGGCGCCGCGCGCAGCACCGTGCGCGAGCGCAAAGCTGGCTTGATCGGCGATACGGCGGCCGTCTTCAACGCCACCAATCTGGTGCAGAAGATCCTGCAAGGCTCCGCCTTTTCTGACGACAGGCAATTGGCGCTGGGCGTCTACGCCAGCGCATCGGCCGACCGCTCCAACCTGGTGTACCAGAGCGCTTTCACCCTGCCCGCCAAGGAGTCGCCACCGGTGCTGCCGCAATGGCTCAGCTTGAACCATACCGGCCGCCACGCCCAAAGCTTCATGGTGGCGGGGAAACCGTGGCATATCGAGGTGCACGCCGCGCCGCAGCAGTTCCTGCCGGCGCATCTTGGCTCCCTGCTGACCTTAATCAGCGGCATTCTGTTAAGCCTGCTCAGTGCAGCGCTGGTGCATACCTTGGTGCAGCGTTCGCGCCGCGTCCAGTTGCAAGTTGATGCGCGCACCGCCGATCTGCAATTGTCGACTCAACGCCTGATCGACGACGTGCTGGTGCGCAAAGAGACCGAACTGGCGCTGCTGGAAAGCGAGCAGCGCTTCCGCCAATTGGTGACCCTGTCGTCGGACTGGTATTGGGAACAGGATGCGCATTTCCGGTATACCTCGATCGCGGGTGGAACCGACGGGAAATCGGGTTTGCCGGTGGCGGACATGTTAGGCAAGACGCGCTGGGAAAACTATCCCGAGATCACCAGTTCGGCCTGGGGCCGCGCCCATATCGCGCAACTCGAAGCGCATCAGCCCTTCGTCAATCTGGAGTACCAGATTCATGCCAACGGCGAACCGCTCTGGTTCAGCGTGAATGGCGAGCCCTTGTTCGATAGCGCCGGCCAGTTCAAAGGCTACCGCGGCACCAGCGCCGACATCACGCTGCGCAAGTTAAGCGAACAGCGCATCGCGCACATCGCGCACCACGATGTGCTCACCGGCCTGCCCAACCGGGTACTGCTGCAGGACCGCCTGAACCAGGCCATTGCCCAAGCCGAACGCAGCGGGCACCCGATCTGGGTGTTGCTGATCGACCTCGACCGCTTCAAATTCGTCAACGACAGCATGGGCCACAAGGCGGGCGACCTGTTGCTCCAGACCGTGGCCGCGCGCCTGCTCGCGGCACTGCGCAACAGCGATACCTTAGCGCGCCTTTCCGGCGATGAGTTTGTGGCGATTCTGAGCGAGTCGCCCGATGCGCAACTGCGCGCCGAAATCCTGCAGCGCCTGATGGCGGCGGTGGCGCACCCGGTTGCGCTGGACGGGAAGGAGTTCTCCGTCACTTGCAGCATCGGGGTCGCGGTCTTCCCGACCGATGGTGCGCCGGCCCACAAGCTCATCGAACAGGCCGACATTGCGATGTATCGCGCCAAGAAGCTCGGTCGCAACAATTTCCAGTTCTATACCCAGGCCATGAACGATGAAGCCCTGGAGCGGGTGCGCATCGAGAGCGCGCTGCGCAATGCGCTCGAACGCAATGAGTTCGTGCTCCATTATCAACCGCAGGTGGACCTCGCCAGCGGCGCCATTGTCGGCATGGAGGCGCTGATCCGCTGGCGACATCCGGAACTGGGGATGGTGGCGCCTAGCCGCTTCATCGGCATGGCCGAGGAAACCGGCCTGATCGTGCCGATCGGGGCCTGGGTCATGCGCACCGCATGTGCCCAGAACAAGGCATGGCAAGATGCCGGCCTTGGCACCTTGCGCATTGCCGTCAACCTGTCGGCGCGCCAGTTCGGCGACCCTGATCTACTGGCCTCGATTGCCGACGTGCTGGCGCAGAGCGGCTTACCGCCGGCCAGCCTGGAAATCGAACTGACCGAGAGCTTGTTCATGAGCGACGTCGATCTGGCGGTTGAATTACTGCATGGCATGAAAGCGCTGGGCGTGACATTGTCGATCGATGATTTCGGCACCGGCTATTCGAGCCTGTCGTACCTGCGCCGGTTCCCGATCGACGTGTTGAAAATCGACCGCTCCTTCGTCACCGACATCGCAAGCGATCCCGACGATCGCGCGATCGTGGTGTCGATTATCGCCCTGGCCCATAACCTCAAGCTGCGTGTGATTGCCGAGGGTGTGGAAACGGCTGGGCAGCTCGACTTCTTGCGCAGCCACGGTTGCGATGAAATCCAGGGCTTCTATTTCAGTCGCCCCTTGCCGGCGGTCCAGTTCGAGCAATTATTGCGTCAGCCGACATCGTTGGCGCTGGCAGCGGTGGCAAGCGAAAGCGTCGCCGATTAAGTAACCCTGAGGACGCAGCCGCAGCGTCCCGAGCTTACAGTCCCATCGCTTCGATATCGGCCAGCGATTCGCGTCCGCGCACGGTAATGTCGTAGCCGCTTGCATCCGGACGTGGGACGATGTGGGCCTTCTTGCCGAGGAAGGTGGCGACGTCGGCGTCGAGGGTGGTGAGGGGATCGTTCGCCACCGCGCGCAGCCCCATGATACAGCGCCTCACAAACAAGGTTTGCTGCGCTTTTTCCGTGATCGACAGGCGCCCGTCGCGCGCATACTGGACCAGCTTCAAGCCTGACAGCCGCTTCGCATTGCGCGACACGCAAGCGCTGACGCGCTCGGTTTTTTGCCCGCGCGCGATTTGCTCGAGCGCGTCATATTCGTCCGTTGTCAATTTTTCGTTCTTCATTGCCTCTTTCGTAAGCGCCATGCGACTGTTTTCGGCTCACATGGTACGCGCACGGCCAACCAAGGGCAACAGACAATGCAAATAAGGAGCGAACTAGCGCGCGCCGCGCCAACGCCCGAGCTGTTACGATTACGATATTGAATGGTGAATATGCACGCCAAGCGTCAATAATTAGCGAGGAGCAGAAGATGACACACGCAGACAGTTCTTTTCCCAATCCGAAACAATCGAGAAATTTGCTCGACGAGGCCGACATCGGCAGTGGAGAAAAGACGGCGGCCGAACGCGAGACCGAGGAACTGATCAAGCAGATCCCGCCACTGGAGTCGCTCGATGATGACGACGTTGCCGACGACAGACAGCAAGATGCGATCGATATCGAGGATTTTCTCGACGCCGGCACCACCGTGCACAGAATCGAGCAGGAACAGTCGCTTGACAAGGACGAGCCCAATTCCGGCCTGGACGAGCTCGACCCGGTGCCCCCGAAAGGCAATTGATCAGGCGTTCGTTGGGCTTGGCGCG
>JANPCW010000451.1:0-2553 GCA_031431155.1 Janthinobacterium sp.
AAAACGACCGAGCCCGTTAGGCCAGCGAGATAGTCGCTGGCCTAGCGGGCCGGATGCCGTTCGGCGTGCTGCTCAGATTGTTTCTAGCAATTGCGCGGTCGCGGCATGGCCGGCGTCCGCCTTCAGTTTGGCGGCCGCAACCTGCTTGGCGCGCGAGCGCGATGGGGGGAGGCGGCGCAAGGTTTTCAGCGCTTCGGGATCCTTGATGCCGATCGTGCGCTGGTCGACCGTGATCAAGCCGATTTCGTTGAAGGCAGACAGAGTGCGGCTCACGGTTTCCAGGGTCAAGCCCAGGTAGCTGCCGATTTCATGGCGCGTCATACGCAAATTAAACAGTTTGCTGGAGTAGCCCATTTGTGCAAACCGGTCGGCCAGCGCGACCAGGAAACGGGCCACGCGTGCTTCTGCGCTGAGCGCGCCAAGCATGCCGATCATTGCCTGCTCTCTTACCAGTTCGCGGCTCATCACGCCGTACATCACGTTTTCAAGTTCCAGGTGAACCCGTCCCAGGGCCGTCAGTTTTTTGAACGGCAGCAAGATCAGGTCGCAATCGGACAGCGCCACCGCTTCCGATGAATAGTGTTTGGTATGAATGCCGTCCACCCCCAGCATGTCGCCCTTCATGGGAAAGCTTAATACCTGTTCATTGCCGAACTCGTCGATCAAGACGGTTTTCAGGAAGCCCGAATTGACAATGTAGAGCGTGTCGAATGGCTGGCCGATGGTGTGAACCCGCTGCCCGGTCTTAAATTGAACATGCTGAAACAATAATTCTTCCGCCGCGATTGAACAGGCACTGGTGATGTGCAGCAAGTCGCAGACTTCTTTCAGGTTGGACCAGAGTCTGCCTTGGCGTTGGCGGCCTGCTTCCATCAACGACGATTGCAATTGTGATGAAGCTGCGTGGCGGGTTTCAGGCATTTGCGTGGACTGCATGCTCATCTCCAGGTAACAGGTGAATTCGATAACGCGCGTTGGCGTTGAAAAGACCGCTGATTGGGTTTTTCTGACGCCGCTAACGGCCCGTTAGTGTCGAACGATTAACTTTGCTCAGCACGTTCCGCAGGTCAGTGAACAGCAAGCAACTTGAATCGCTTGGTTTCAGTATGCCAACTTGGAGGGGGGATTCATATCAGCAAGCGCTGAATATGAGCGTAGGACAATGCGCACAAAGGTAGGATTCGTCCTACTTGAATTGCCCGCAGGAATCGCTCAGCAGTAGCGGGGGAAGGGCGCACCAGGATGACCAGGAATTCAAGTCTTAAACGGCGACAATAATCGATGTGCGACAGCATATTGCACCATTTCGGACAAAGAAGCCATGCCCATTTTTTGCATGATCCGGGTTTTGTGGGTACTCACCGTTTTCACGCTCAAGTGCAGGTTGTTCGCGATTTCCGTAATCGATTTGCCGCCCACGAGCAGCGAGAACACCTCAAATTCGCGGTCCGACAACTGCTTGTGCAACAAGCGTTCGTTTGGCATCATGATGTTCAGTGCCAGCTGTTCGGCCACTTCGGTGCTGATATAGGGACGTCCCGACGCCACTTTCCTGATCGCGCCCACCAGTTCGGTGCCGGCGCTTTCCTTGGTCAGATAACCTTGCGCACCGGCCCGAATGGCCCGGACCGCATATTGTTCTTCCTCGTGCATCGTTAAAATCAGGATCGCCAGTTTCGGCGCCTCGCTGCGGATTTGACGGATCAAGTCGACCCCGCTGCGACCTGGCATTGACAGGTCGAGCAAGAGCAGGTCGAAGCCGCCTTGGCGCACATGGCCAAGCACTTCAAAACCATCGATGGCTTCTCCCACGATGTCGATGTCCTCTGCCGTATCGAGGATGCGCTTCAATCCCTCGCGCATGATGGTGTGGTCGTCGGCAATGACTATTCGTATCATGGTGTCCCGCTTCATTGTAGGTTGAACCGCACCGGTCCGTTCGGCTGATCGTCGCCAGCACCACAAAACATCGCCGGTTCAACTAAACCGGTGTCACTGCCTGTTTGGCGCCAGGCTACTTGGGCGGTTCCTTGATGAGACGGTGCACCAGCACCGGCAACTGGGTGTGCGAGAGCACGCGGTTGGTCACGCTGCCCAGCAGTAACTGGCCCCAGCCGCTGCGCCCATGCGAACCCATAAAGATGAGGTCGCACCCGTGTTGCTCAGCGACTGCAACTATTTTGAGCGCAGTGGTGTCGGAAAACGCCGTCATGCCGCTTTGCTGCAAGCCCGCGGCGCTCGCGCCGTCGAGAATCGGTTTCAGGTGCTCTCTGCCCGCCTTTTCCATCGCTGCAATGTATTCATCCTCGCTCGGATAGCTTGGGGGAATAATTTCAACGTAAACTGGATATTGGTATTCCGGCGCCACGAACAGCGCCAGCACTTCAGCACCCATCTGCTGGGCAAAAGCGACTCCTTGCAGCGCGGTGGTGGTTGAAACGTCGGAACCATCGGTCGTTATCAGAATTTTCCGGTACATAGCATTCCCTTTAAAGGTCGATCTTGCATAGATCGGCGCTTGCGGCCGAGAGCTGGGCTGATTAACGTTGATAT
>JANPCW010000452.1:0-2437 GCA_031431155.1 Janthinobacterium sp.
GCGCTTGGTCAGCCCCAGCGCCCACGCTGACTGGATCATTTCGCCGCTCACGCCACGAAAAGCAGCCTGAAACGGCTGGACCGCAAACGGCAAGCTGTAGATGACTGACCCGATCACCAAGCCGGCAAACGAAAACGGCAGCGGTTGGCCGAACAGCGACAGCCATGCGTGTCCGAGCGGTTGTTGCGGCGCCATCACCATCAGCAGGTAAAAGCCGATCACGGTCGGGGGCAACACAATCGGCAGGCTGACCAGGGTCTCGATGAAGACGATGCCGCGAAAACGGCTGTTGTTAAGCCAGTTTGCCAGCGGTAGGCCGATGATGAGCAAAATAAGCGATGTCACGCTCGCCAGCCGCAAGGTCAGCCAGATCGCGTCCAACAGCTCCGGCGGGAGGGCCAACTCGGTCATTTGGTGGGCGCGCCTGGAACGCGCGGCAGGCCGAAGCCATAGCGCACCAGGATCTCGCGGGCCGCCGTTGAGCGCATGAATCGGGCAAAGCGTGCCGCCAGCGGATTGGACTTGCCTTTGTTGGAAATGATCATGCCGTGCTCGATGGGCGGCGTACTGCCTTCTGGAATTACATAGTAGTTGCCCATGCCTTTGAGCTGGGGGGCCAGGACGGTTGCCAGCGAGACGATACCGAGCTCGGCGTTTCCGCTTTGTACGAACTGGGCAGTTTGCGCGATATTTTCGCCGAGCACCAGTTTCGGCTTTACGCTGTCCCACAGGCCATGCTGCTCAAGCGCGGCCTTGGCGGCACGGCCATAGGGCGCCACTTCCGGGTTGGCGATCGCGACCCGGGTCAAGCGTCGGTCGGTGAAAACGCGCATGCCAAGTTTCACGTCAAACCGCGCATCAAGCGACCAGATTGCCAGGCGACCAATTGCATACGGTGCCAGCGAGGCGCGATCGGCGGCTCCGTCCTTGGCTAGTCGCGCAGGGTAGGTCATGTCGGCCGACAGGAACAGATCGAACGGCGCGCCGTGTTTGATCTGCGCGTAAAAATTGCCCGAGGCTCCCACCGACACCTTCAACTTGGCCTGCGGCACTTCCCGGGTGAACGCAGCGCCAAGCTCGTCCATACAATACGCCATGTCCGATGCGGCCGCGATATACAGCAGGTTCGCTGCCACGGCCGGCAAACTGATCAGCGACGCCAAGAGGAGGAGTAGTTTTATCATGTTGTTGGCATTCTACGATAGGGGCAGCGTGAGACATGACGGTTTTGCTTCTCAACCAGCAATAAACCGCGGATTCCAGACCTGACCCCAGATTTCAGCTGTCACGTCGCTGCTACAATGGCTGGCTGTTCGCCCTCTCTATAGAAACCGTTTTCGATGTCCAAATCCCCACAGTTCGGCCTGAATGCGCCGCAAAGTGAAGCCGTCATGTACCTCGATGGTCCGTGCCTGGTGCTGGCTGGCGCCGGTTCTGGCAAGACGCGCGTGATCACCCAGAAAATTGCCCATTTGATCGAGGACCGCGGCTACGATCCGCGCACCATCGCCGCGCTGACCTTTACCAATAAGGCGGCGCTGGAAATGCAGGAGCGCATCGCCAAGCTGTTGAAGCAGCCGCGTCAGGCCAAGCAGTTGACGGTGTCGACCTTCCATTCGCTGGGGGTGAAGATCTTACGTCAGGAGGCCAAGGGCGTCGGGTTGAAGGACCGCTTTTCGATCATGGACAGCGACGATTGTTTTTCGCTGGTGCAGGATCTGGCCATTACCACCGACAAGCAGTTGATCCGCCGGATTCAGGGCGCGATGTCGCTCTGGAAGAATGGCTTGATCGATCCGGAGGCCGCGCTCAACCAGGCCAAGGACGAGGACGAGGCGCAGGCGGCCCGCATCTACCGCAGCTATGTCGCGACCTTGTCGGCCTATCAGGCGGTCGACTTCGACGATCTGATCCGGCTGCCGGTGGAACTGTTTCGCAACAACGACGCGGTGCGCGACAAGTGGCAGCGCCGCCTGCGCTACCTGCTGGTCGACGAGTACCAGGATACCAACACGTGCCAGTACGAATTGGTCAAGCTGCTGGTGACCGGGATCGGCAAGAAGCCGATGTTTACCGCTGTCGGCGACGACGATCAGGCAATCTATGCCTGGCGCGGCGCCACGGTCGAGAACCTCAAGACCCTGGAAGTCGACTTCCCCGACCTGCGCGTGATCAAGCTGGAACAGAATTACCGCTCCACGATGCGTATCTTGCAGGCCGCCAATGCGGTGATCGCGAACAATCCCAAGCTGTTCGAGAAGGCGCTGTGGTCCGAGCATGGGCTGGGCGACCCGGTCAAGGTGCTCGGCATGCAAAACGACGAGCAGGAAGCCGAGCAGGTGGCGATCATGATTTCGGCCCACCGCTTCGAGCGGCGCGCCCAGTTTTCCGACTACGCGATCCTGTACCGCGGCAATCATCAGGCGCGCGTGATCGA
>JANPCW010000453.1:0-4616 GCA_031431155.1 Janthinobacterium sp.
CGACTTGCCGGCGCCGTTGGCGCCCAGCAAAGCGACGATTTTCCCCTGCGGCACCTGCAGCGACACGCCTTTCAGGACCAGAATCACATGGTCATAAATGACTTCGATGTTGTTGACCGACAGGTAAGGCTGGCTGGCAATGGCGTTCGTCATGGCGGCTTTTTCAAATGATCAAAACCCCGGGGCGGCGCTGCCGCCCCGGGCGGGAGTAACACTTACCTTACATGCAGGCAGGCGTGATTTTTTTCTCGGCCGCGTATTTGGCCGACGATTCGTCGACCAGCTTGCGGGTGAGCGCCTTGTCGCCAACTACCCATTTAGGCGTAATCGCATTCCATTTCTTGCCATCCCACTGCTGCACCTTGACGGCGCCCGAGCCTTCATGGTCGTCGCAGCTGGTTTTGATCGGCGGGAACATGCCGAGCGCGCCCAACGCCTTTTGGCGCGCTTCATCGACGTTCAGGTTTTCCAGGCCCCAGCGCACTTGTTCGCCCGTCATGACCTTGCCTTTGCCGAACTTGCCTTGGGCGGTGCGGATCGCTTCGACCCACAGCACGGCTGCCGTCACGCCGCGCATGTGATAGACAGAACCGATGCGCGCTTGGTCAGCCAGATTGCCCTTGCCCGCCGCGTACACCTTCTTGCGGATATCGTCGAGCAGCGCGTAGTTGCCCGGGGTGTTGAAGGTCATGCTGGAATAGCCCTTGGCGGCATCGCCCGACGGCACGGTGTCCTCTTCCGAGCCGGCCCACCAGACGCCCAGCATCTTCTCGCGCGGGAAGCCGTTGCGCTGCGCGGTCTTGATCGCGACCGAATTCATCACGCCCCAGCCCCACAGAATCACATGGTCGGGATTGGCTTGCCGGATCTGCAGCCATTGCGATTGCTGTTCGCTGCCGGGCGGCGCGACGGCGATCTTGATCAGCTCAAAGCCGTGCTGCTTGGCCAGCGCTTCCAGCACCGGCAACGGTTCCTTGCCGAATGCGGAATCGTGGTACAGGTGGACGATCTTCTTGCCCTTGAGCTTATCCATCCCGCCGTTCTTGTCGCCCAGGTTTTTGATCATTGCCGCAGCCTGGTTCCAGTAGCTGGTAATGAGCGGGAACACGTACGGGAACACTTTGCCGTTGGCCGCATCGGAACGGCCATAGCCCATGGTCGTCATCGGAATCTTGTCGACCCCGACCCGGTCCAGGATGCCGTAGGCGATCCCGGTCGAGAGCGGCTCTATCATGGTGGCGCCGCCGTTCTTGGTTTTCAGGCGCTCATAGCATTCGATGCCGCGCGACGGGTTGTATTCCGTCTCGCACTCTTCCCATGAAATCTTGACGCCATTGACGCCGCCGTTTGCGTTGACCAGGTTGAAGTAATCGATCGAGCCGCCGAAAAAGCCGGAACCGCCGGCCGCGTACGGGCCGACCCGGTACGAAGGCAATGCGATGAACTGGTCCTGGGCCTGCACCAGGCTAATTGCGCCCATGGTGCCGCTGATGAACGCTGCGCCCAACATTACGGATTTAATGCATTTCATTTTGGTGTGCTCCTTAATTTAACAATTAACGTCAACGTAGTCCGCTTGCGTTCGGCTGCCCGGCTAGTGCGGGAACGGCCATAGACGCAATTTCTCTTTACCGATTTGCCACAAACGCGCCAGGCCGTGGGGTTCCACGATCAGGAAAAAAATAATCAGCGCGCCAAATACCATCAACTCCAGGTTCGATGCCACATTGGTCGGCAGCGACAAGCTGTGTGCCAATATGTTTAAAAAGATCGGCAGTAGCACGATGAAGGCCGCGCCGAGGAAGGAGCCGAGCACCGAGCCGACCCCGCCGATAATGATCATGAACAGGATCCGGAACGACAGGTCCAGGTTGTACGCTTCTGGCTCCACCGTCCCAAGGTAAGCGTAGGCATACAGGGCACCGGCCACGCCGCAATAAAACGAGCTCACTGCGAACGCTAACAACTTGGTGCGCATCGGGCGAAAGCCGATCACTTCGGCCGCCACGTCCATATCGCGCACCGCCATCCAGGAACGTCCCACGTTCGAGCGGATCATGTTCTTGGCCAGCAGCGCCATCAGCGCGACGATGGCCAGCACCAGCACGTACTTGCTGGCGGGGGTGTCGAACTGGTAGTTCAGGATTGCGATCTTTTGCGCCGTAATGACGCCCGAAGAGCTGTAGTTGGTGAGCCAGCCGATTTTGGTCAGGCACCAGACAACGAAGAACTGGGTTGCCAGGGTCGACGCGGCCAGATAAAAACCGCGGATGCGCAGCGACGGCAAACCGAACGCGATGCCGACCATGGCAGCGCACAGACCGCCCAGCACGAAGGCCAGCAGGATCGGAATGCCTGGTATGCGCAGCACGAAGTTGTAGGAAGCGAACGCCCCGACCGCCATGAAGGCCGCCGTTCCGAGCGATAGCTGGCCGGCATAACCGGTGAGGATGTTCAGGCCCAGCGCGGCCAGCGCAAAGATCAGGAACGGGATCAGGATCGCCGACAGGATATAAGGCGAGGCGAAGAAGGGCAGCACCAGGAAGGCGAGCGCCAGTAGCGCCGTCAGCGCGACTCGGTCTTGCCGGATCGGGAAAATCTGGTTGTCAGCCTGGTAGCTGGTCTTGAATTGCCCTGTTTCGCGGTAGAACATAGGTATCCTTAATTACGTTTTATTAGGGTCAGAGTCGGTTTATTCAGCTGGGGGTCAGAGTAGTTTTCGCGAAGCAGTGCCGCGAAAAAAACTCTGACCGCAGATTGTTAAACTAAAAAAACTCTGACCCACAAGGCGTTAGTTTATTTAGGGTCAGAGTCAGTTTATTCAGCTGGGGTCAGAGTAATTTTCGCGAAACGGCGCCGCGAAAAAAACTCTGACCCACAGATTGTTAAACTTGTCATATTCGCCGGATGATCTTTTCGCCGAACAGCCCCTCCGGGCGCACCAGCAGGAACAGCAGGGCCAGCACGTACGGGAACCAGCCTTCGATGCCGCCGCCTACCATCGGTCCGATATAGACCTCGGCCAGCTTTTCGGATGCGCCGATGATCAGGCCGCCGACGATGGCGCCCGGCACCGAGGTGAAGCCGCCCAGGATCAGCACCGGCAGCGCTTTCAACGCGATGAAGGTGAGGGCGAACTGCACGCCATTGCGCGCGCCCCACAATAATCCTGCCACCAGAGCAACCAGTCCGGCCACCGCCCACACCACGGCCCAGATCTGCTGCAATGGTATGCCCACCGCCAGCGCCGCCTGATGGTCGTCGGCCACGGCGCGTAGCGCGCGTCCCACTTTGGTCTTGGAGAACAGCAAGGCCAGCGCCGTCACTAGCAAGGCGCAAATGCCGGCCGCCACCACATCGAACTGCGAGACGATGATATTGAAACGGTCCAGCAGGAACTGGATCGGCACGTCATTGATCGGCAGCTCCAGCTTGTGCACTTGCGAGCCCCACATCAGTTGCGCCAAGCCCTCGATAAAGAACGCCAGCCCGATGGTGGCCATGAACAGGGTGATCTCGGGCTGATTCACCAGCGGGCGCAGCACCACCTTTTCAATGGCCAGCCCGAGCAGCACCATCGCGGCGATGGTCAGCGGAATCGCAAGCCATAGCGACAGGCCGAACTTGTCGATGATGCCCACGCAGGTGAGGGCGGCAAAGAACACCATCGCGCCTTGCGCGAAATTGAACACGCCCGAGGCCTTGTAGATCAGCACAAAGCCGATCGCCACCAGCGCGTACATCACACCAGACAGCAGACCGCCGATCAAAACTTCAAAGAAAAAACTGATATTCATGCGATTTCCCTTAGTGGGCCACGCCTAAGTAGGCGTTGATGACATCCTGGTTGCTGTGGACTTCGTCGGGTGTGCCGTCGCCGATCTTCTTGCCGTAATCGAGCACCACGACCCGGTCCGAAATGTCCATCACCACCCCCATGTCGTGTTCGATCAGCACGATGGTGGTGCCGAACTGGTCGTTGACGTCGAGGATGAAGCGGCACATGTCCTGTTTTTCTTCGACGTTCATGCCAGCCATCGGCTCATCGAGCAGCAGGATTTCGGGCTCGGCCGCCAGCGCACGGCCCAGCTCCACCCGTTTTTGCAAACCATAGGGCAAGCGCCCGACCGGCGTCTTGCGGATCGCCTGGATTTCCAGGAAATCGATGATCTGCTCGGCCTTCTCGCGATGCTCGATTTCCTCCCTGCGCGCCGGGCCCCAGTGCAGGGCCTGCATCAGGAAGTTGGACTTCATTTTCAGGTTGCGCCCGGTCATGATGTTGTCGAGCACCGTCATGCCCTTGAACAGCGCGATGTTCTGGAAAGTGCGCGCGATGCCGAGCTCGGCGATGCGGCTGGGCGGCAGGCTGGTGATTTCCTTGCCTTCGAAGAAAATGCTGCCGCGGTCGGGCTGGTAAAAGCCGCTCACCATGTTGAGCAGCGACGTCTTGCCGGCGCCGTTCGGTCCGATCACCGAAAGGATTTCGCCCTCGCGCACTTCGAGGCTCACCTCATCGACCGCGGTGACGCCGCCGAACTGCTTGGCGACACGCTCGACGCGAAGCTGTACCTGGCCAGCAGCCAAAGAAGTCTCCCTCCAGAAACTCGTAGTCCATG
>JANPCW010000454.1:0-6558 GCA_031431155.1 Janthinobacterium sp.
TCTTGGTCACAGGACTCATCCAGACCAACTTGTTGATGCTGTCCTTGTAGGCGGCCAGCAGGTTTTGCACCAGCTTTTCCATCCGCACCTTGTTTTCGGCAGGAAAATGTTTCTCCACATATAGTTTGCCGATACTCTCGCCCAGCGCACCCTCCACCGTGGAAACGCCGCGTTTCCAGCGCGGGCGCAGCTCGGTCACACCGGTCAAGGTGGTGCCGTAAAACGAAAAGCTTTGATCCACGAACGCCTTCGACAGAAAGGCCGTGTGCGCACTGAGCAGATGGAACTGGAAATATGCCTTCCAGGTCGCCAGCGGCGTCTTGTTCAAGACCTCATTGAAGCCCTTCAGGTAGCTTGGCTGGCTGACGATGACATAGTCCACCTTGCCAGTGATGCCGGCGCCGTTGAGGTAGCTGGTCCAGTCGTAACCGGGCGCCAGAGCGTCCAGTTTGGCCAGTTCAACCTTGTTGTAGGCCTTGACCGGATCGCGGTTCTCGACCTTGGTCCATTGCACCTTGGCCAGTTCGGTTTCGAGCGCAACGATTTCCTTGGCGTTGGCGGCCGCTTCCTTGTCGCCGGCCAGGGTCAGCATCTTTTCCACGTGCACCAGATACTTGGCGCGCGCATCGGCCAGCTTGGCGTCGTCGGCCTTCAGATAGTAGTCGCGGTCCGGCATGCCCAGGCCGCTTTGGGAGATGTCGACTACATACTTGGTCGAATCCTTGGCATCCTGGTGAATACCGAATTCGTACGGTGTTGTCACGCCCAACTTGTTCAAGTGCGCGATCAGGGCAGGAATTTCCTTCTTGTCGCCCAGCTCGGCGACTTTGGCCAGTTCGGCGCCCAGCGGCTTCAGGCCCAGTTCTTCCAGCTTTTTCTCATCCATGAAGCTGGCGTAGAAATCGCCAATCCTTTGCGAGTCGGACCCGGCCACTTTTTTTGGATCCTTGGCTACGCCTTCGATAATGGCCAGCAATTGCGGCTGGATATCGTCGCGCAGTTTGGCAAACGAACCCCAGCTCGATTTGTCGGCCGGAATTTCAACTGTCTTCAGCCACTTTCCATTCAGGTGCGTGAAGAAATCGTCCTGCGCGCGCACGCCCTTGTCGACATATTCGGTTGCGATGCCCGAGGCCGGCGGCTTGGACGTCGCACCAGCAGTGCTCTTGGCGACACCGGCGGCGCCGGCAACGCCTGCCAGCAGGCTTAAGGTTAATGCACTTAGCAAATATCGTTTCACTGTCATCCTCGTCATTGTTATATATAGGAAATGTCTCGAGCTCATGGCCGAGTTTTTGCACTTTACCATGGCGCAGCCGGCCCTGGGTCACAGGCCGGCCCTCCGAACTAACAGCGTTACGCTACTGGCTCACCAAATGATCACGCGCTCTTGCGGCGCCAAATACATCTGGTCGCCTTGCTTGACGCCAAACGCGTCGTAAAAGCCGGGCTGGTTCTTCATCGTGCCGTTGGCGCGGAACTGGCCCGGCGAGTGCGGGTCGGTCTTGATTTGCACGATCTGCTGCTGTTCGCGCACCTTGCTGCGCCACACCTGACCAAAGCCCATGAAGAAGCGCTGGTCGCCGCTCAAGCCGTCGATGACGGGCGCTGGCCGGCCGCCCAGCGACAATTTGTACGCCTTGTAGGCGATCGCCAGGCCCGAATTGTCGGCGATGTTCTCGCCCAGGGTCAGCTCGCCGTTGACGCTGTAGCCGGGCAGCGGGCTGTAGCCGTTGTATTGTTTGACCAGCATGTCGGCCTTGGCGCCGAAGTTTTTGCGGTCGTCCTTGGTCCACCAGTCGCGCAGATTGCCGTCGCCGTCCGACTGGCTACCCTTGTCGTCGAAACCATGGCTGATCTCGTGCCCGATCACGGCACCGATCGCGCCATAATTGACGGCATCATCGGCGTGCACATCAAAGAACGGCGGCTGCAGGATCGAGGCCGGGAACACGATCTCGTTCATGGTCGGACGGTAATAGGCGTTCACGGTCTGCGGCGTCATGCCCCACTCCTCGCGGTCGATCGGGCGGCCCAGCTTGTTGACCATGCGCGCATACGCGACTTGGTTGGAGCGCATCACGTTGCCCACTAGGTCTAGCTTCGATACGGCCAGTGCGGAATAGTCGCGCCACTGGTTCGGGTAGCCGATCTTGGCCGTGAACTTGGCCAGCTTGGCCTGCGCTTCCTGCTTGGTTTCCGGACTCATCCAATCGATGGTCGCAATACTTTGCTGGTACGCCACCAGCAGGTTGGCCACCAGGGCTTCCATCCGCGTCTTGCGCTCGGCCGGGAAATACCGGGCCACATACTGCTTGCCAACGGCCTCGCCCAGTGCACCCTCCACGGCGCCCACTGCGCGCTTCCAGCGCGGGCGCTGCTCGGTCACGCCGGTCACCACCGTACCGTAGAAGGCGAAGTCGGCATCCACGAAGTCTTTCGACAAGTACTCGGCATAGGCGCGTAACAGCTGCCACTCGAAATACGCTTTCCAGTCCGCCAGCGCGGTCTTCTCCAGCACCTGGTTGAAACCGGTGAAGTAGCTGGGCTGGTTGACGATGACGGAATCAACCTTGCTGGCGATGCCGGCCGCAGCCAGGCTGGTCTTCCAGTCGTAGCCAGGGGTCAGCGCGTCGAGCTTGGACAGATCGATCTTGTTGTAACGCTTGACCGGATCGCGGTTCTCGACTTTGGTCCACTGCACCTCGGCCAGCGCGGTTTCGAGCGCGACGATCGCGGCGGCGCGCTCGGCGCCGTCCTTGGCGCCGGCCATGGTCAGCATGTTTCCCACGTGCAGCGCATATTTGGCGCGCACCGCGGCCAGTTTGGCGTCATCTTTTTTCAGGTAATAGTCGCGATCCGGCAGCCCCAGTCCGCCCTGGCTGATATAGGCGGCATAGCGGGTCGAGGCGCGCGCATCCTGGCCCACGTAAAAGGAATACGGCGCGGCCACGCCGATCCGGTTCAGGTGCGCGATCAGGGCCGGGATGCCCTTCTTGTCGCGCAGCGAGCGGATTTTCTGCAGCTCGACGGCCAGCGGCTTCAGGCGCAAGGCTTCAAGCTTCGCTTCGTCCATGTAACCGGCGTAAAAGTCGCCGATCTTTTGCGCTTCCGAGCCAACTTTCTTGTTGCCGTCGTTCTGGGCCGCCTCGATCAGGCCGCGCAATTGCGGTTGCACGTCATCGCGCAATTTGGCGAACGCACCCCAGCTCGCCTTGTCGGCCGGAATCTCCGTCGTTTTCAGCCACCCGCCATTGAGGTGGGCGAAAAAATCGTCCTGGGCACGCACCGCCGGATCGGCGAATTGCACGTCGATCCCGGAAATGGGCGCGCTGCCGGTGCCCGAATCGGCGCTGGCCGGTGCGGCTGCGCCGGCCGCTGCGGCCCACAAGCTCAACGTCAGGGTGCTCAATAGATGTCGTGTCACGGGGAGTGTCCTTTTGTGGTTGTAGCCGGGATCGGCCGATCACCGGGCGAAGGATCGGGCGGCTTAGAGTTTCATCTCGAGCCGGATGCCCCAGGTGGTGAAGGTGCGCGCCTCGGAATTGGAAAATTGCGCCACGTTGCCCGCGTCGAACCGGCGGCTGGACTGCGCGTCGTCGGCCAACAAGTTGTTGGCCGATATCCGCAGCTGGGTCTGCGGGCTCAATTTCCACAAGCCGTACAGATCGATCTGGCGCTTCACGCCGCTGGTGACGAACTCGTTGACGCTGGTCTGCACGCGCGTTGCGGGCGTCCAGTTATACCCGCCGCCCAGCGTCAGGGGCAGGCCTTTCATGCGGTAGTCCAACCCCACATTGGCCGTTTGTTTCGCCTGCTGGTCGAGCCGGTTGTCCGGTCCGGGAATGCCGTCGACACGGGACCAGAAACGGCTGTAGTTGGCGCGCAAATCGATCGCGGGGGCGTCCGGCACCAATTCAACCAGCTGAAATTTCGCTTCCAATTCGATCCCGCTGGTTCTGGCATGGCCGACGTTGACCGGGCGCGACACCCACAGCAGGCCGCCATCTTCCATGCGGCGCGTGGTCGACGCGTTGTACGCGGCATCCTGCGTCGTTTCGCGCCGGATCAGATTGTCGATATCACGCACAAAGCCGCTCGCGCTGAGGATGCCGCTCTTGCCCAGATAATGTTCGTAGGCCAGATCGAGCCCTTTGGCCAGCTCCGGCTTGAGCGATGGATTGCCGGTCCGGTCCGGGCGGGTCGCGCTGTTGGTGCGCGACAGCGACGGCGCGGCGATCAGGTCGTCGAGCCCGGGCGCCTTATAGCTTTGCGTCAAGCTCATTCTGACCTGGTCTTTTTCATGCCCGGGAATGCGCCAGACACCGTGCAGCACCGGGCTCCAGACGCTGGTCTTGTTGCTGATCCCTGCTCTGGCCCCGGACCCGTCGCTGCTGGTACGGATTCCCTCCCAGCGCAGGCCGAGGTAGGCCGACCATTGCGGCGTGATATCCCACTCGTCCTGCACGAAGGCTGCCAGGCGCCGGGTATCGGCCGCCAGCGCGACGCCGGAGTCGCTGAACAGGGCCAGGCCGCGGTTCTGTGCGCTGCTGGTTTGTTCGCGCTTGCCCCATTCGGCATCCCAGCCCGCTGCCAGCAGGTGGCCCTTGCCGAGCGGGATGCTGTACTTGCCGCCGGTATTGGCGCCACGCTCGCGCGTCACGTTGGTGTCGGTCAGGACGTCTTTCAACACACCCGCATCGGTGTACTGGTTGCGCAAGGAATCGCTGTCGCTGCGCCCGGTGCGCAAGCCGAATTTGACATCGAGCTTGGCCCCGTTTTCCATCCGGTGCAACCAGTTGCCAAAGCCGCGCAAGAAGGTCGAGGATGAACTGGTTGTGGCGTCGGCCCGGGCATATTCCGGCGCCGTGCTGCCTTGGCTTTGCAGCAGCATACTGTCGGACGTGCTGTTGCTGCGCGTGCTCACCAGGAACGGCTGGAAGGTCAGCGTGTCGCCGCTCTCGAAGCGGTAGGACAGGCGCGGCGTCAAGTGGATGCCGCGCGTGCGACGCTCGCTCTGGTCGGTCACGACCTGGGCCTTCAGCACCGCGCCACTATTGTCGGTGTCGTCGGTGTCGAGGTTATGGGTGACACTCCGGTCGCGCTGCCGGTTCTGGAACACCGAGCCGGACAGTAAATAGGAAAGGTTGTCCAGCTTACCCGGAACCGCCAGCGAAATATTGGGCGCGTGGCGGTTCTGCTCGATGCTGTCGGTCAGCTTGAGCTGGATGTCGCGCTGCTGGTAGCCCTCGCGCAGCACAATATTGATGGTGCCGGCGATCGCTTGCGTGCTGTGTTCGGCGACCGGCCCGCGCATCACCTCGATGCGCTCGACCTGGTCGGGCGCGATCGACTCGACCGAAAAGCCGGGCGGCATCCGTTCGCCGTTGAGCAGCATCTGGGTGTAACCGTTGCCCAGGCCGCGCATGCGCGCCCCGCCGCCGCGCCCGGGTCGCCCGCCGAGCGTCACACCCGGCAGGCGTTTGAGGATTTCGCCCAGGTCCGAATCGCCGTTGCGATCGAGTTCCTCGCGCCCGAAGATCATCTTTGCTGCGGTCGACATGCGGCGCTGTTCGGTATCGTTGGCGCGGCTGCCGCTGATGGTCACTTGCGGCACCACGGTCGCGGCGCCAGGCTTGGTGGCTGGCTCGCTGGCGGCGGGCCGGACTTCCTGCACGGATGTCGGCTCGTCCTGGCCGGCAGCGCGGGCGCTGGAGCCGAGCACGGCAAGGCAGGCAAAAGGGATCAATTTACGCATAGGATGAAATCCTGGTGGGGTCGATTTTTCGATGCGATGGGAACGGGCCGCCGGTTGCCTACTTGGCGGTCGCAGCTATTCTAGCTTCAAACCAAACCATCAACACGGCGCAGACCGGTTTTTTTACTTTGCGATACACATCCGGTCATCTTGAACGAACACGATTTTTCCGGCGCTCTAACCGAGCGCGCACCACATGTGGATTTTCGCCAGGTAGCCGGCGCCAAGCTTGAGCGCCATCGGTTCAACACCGAACGCACTGAAGCCGCAACCCAGGTACAGCTGGCTGGCCGCCCGGTTCCCCTGCGTGACCGTCAGCTGCACGACTGTCACGGCCGCACGTTCGCGGGCATGGGCCAGAGCGCCCAGCACCAGCAAACGCCCGACGCCCTGATTGCGCCAAGCCGGATCGACCACCATCCCGAACAGCTGCGCCTTGAGGCATGCCTTCTCGCGGGGCGTGAACGACAAGCCGACGACCCCGGTCAGGCGCTCGCCGGCAAAGGCCCCGAGCACGACATCGCCCGCATCGGGCGCGCTCGACAGGCGTTGCTCCCACCAGGCCAGCGCCAGCGGCGCGCGTTCGGCTGCGCTGGAGGTAAACGCATCCGGGTGACGCTCATACGCATCGAGCATCATGCGCCTGTAAACATGGGCATCGGTGGGGATCAGGCGGCGCAGTTGCATGAATCGAATCTCCATTGTCTTGAGCGGCAGTCTACAACACGCAGCATGCAATTTAGTGGAGGAACGGCGCGGGCGCAGGGCAATCGCATCAAAAGCTAGACGTGTAGGCCAAG
>JANPCW010000455.1:0-2514 GCA_031431155.1 Janthinobacterium sp.
GAGTCATTTTCTCGATCGCCTGAGCTACTTTTCTGCGCCGCGTGAGCCGTTCTCAGGAGCGCACGGTGTCACCACTGGCGAAGACCGCACCTGGGAGGACGCCTACCGCAACCGCTGGGCGCATGACAAGATCGTGCGCTCCACCCACGGCGTGAACTGCACCGGCTCCTGCTCCTGGAAGATCTACGTCAAGGGCGGCATCGTCACCTGGGAAACCCAGCAGACCGACTACCCGCGCACGCGCTGGGACATGCCCAACCACGAACCGCGCGGCTGCGCGCGTGGCGCCAGCTACAGCTGGTACCTGTACAGCGCCAACCGCGTGAAATACCCGATGGTGCGCGGCCGGCTGCTCAAGCACTGGCGCGAGGCGCGCCTGGCACACGACCCGGTCGACGCCTGGGCCTCGATCGTGGAGAACGAAGCCACGCGGCGCAACTACCAGAGCATCCGCGGACTGGGCGGCATGGTGCGCTCCAGCTGGGACGAGGTCAACGAGATCATCGCCGCCGCGAATGTGTACACGATCAAGAAACACGGCCCGGACCGGATCGTCGGCTTCTCGCCGATCCCAGCGATGTCGATGATCAGTTATGCGGCCGGTACCCGTTACCTGTCCCTGATCGGCGGCGTGGCACTGAGCTTTTATGACTGGTATTGCGACTTGCCGCCGGCCAGCCCGCAAGTGTGGGGTGAGCAGACCGACGTGCCGGAATCGGCCGATTGGTACAACTCGACCTACCTGATGGTGTGGGGCTCGAACGTGCCGATGACGCGGACGCCGGACGCGCACTTTTACACCGAGGTGCGCTACAAGGGCACCAAGACCGTGGCCGTATCGTCCGACTACGGCGAGATGGTCAAGTTCGGCGATATCTGGCTGGCGCCCAAGCAGGGCACCGATGCCGCGCTCGCGATGGCGATGGGGCATGTGATTCTCAAGGAATACCACGCCAACGGCAAATCGGAATACTTCCGCGGCTACGCCAAGCAGTACACGGATTTCCCGATGCTGGTGCTGCTGAAAGAAAAGAACGGCGCGCTGGTGCCTGAATACTTCCTGCGTGCATCGCATCTGGCCAACAATCTCGACGAAACCAACAATCCGGAATGGAAAACCCTGGTCATTGACGAGGCCAGCGGCGAGATCAACGCGCCGGCCGGCTCGATCGGCTTTCGCTGGGGCGAATCGGGAAAATGGAATCTGGAACAAAAAGCCGGCACCAGCGGCAAGCCTATCGATCCGCTGCTGTCGCTGATCGATTGCAGCGATGAAGTGCTGCCGGTCGGCTTCGCCTATTTTGGCGGCAAGGATGCCGACGACATGTTGCTGCGCAATGTGCCGGTGAAGAAAGTGCAGCTGGCCGACGGCTCGATCGCGCTGGTGGCGACTGTGTATGACCTGACGCTGGCCAACTACGGCATCGATCGCGGTTTGAAAGGCGGCAATGTCGCCAAGGACTTCAACGACGACGTTCCCTACACCCCGGCCTGGCAGCAAAAGCACACCGGCGTCAAGGCGGCCGACGTGATCACGGTGGCGCGCGAATTCGCCGACAATGCCGACAAGACCCATGGCAAGAGCATGGTGATCGTCGGTGCGGCATTGAACCACTGGTATCACATGGACATGACCTATCGCGGCATCATCAACATGCTGATGATGTGCGGTTGCGTGGGCCAATCGGGCGGCGGCTGGGCGCACTACGTGGGCCAGGAAAAACTGCGCCCGCAAACCGGCTGGACCCCGCTCGCGTTCGCGCTCGACTGGAACCGTCCGATGCGTCAGATGAACGGCACTTCGTTCTTCTACGCGCACACCAGCCAGTGGCGCCATGAAAAACTGCACACGGCGGAAATCGCCTCGCCATCGGCCGACGGCAAGGTCGCGCAGATGGCGCTTATCGACTACAACGCCAAGTCCGAGCGCATGGGCTGGTTGCCTTCGGCGCCGCAACTGGAAACCAATCCGCTCGAGGTCACGCGTGCGGCCGAAGCGGCGGGCAAGGATGTCGCGCAATACGCGGTCGAACAGATCAAGGCAGGCAAGCTCAATTTTTCGTGTGACGATCCGGACAATCCGGCCAACTTCCCGCGCAACATGTTCGTGTGGCGTTCGAACATCCTGGGCAGCTCGGGTAAGGGCCATGAATACTTCCTCAAATACCTGCTCGGCACGCAAAACGCGTTGATGAGCGACGAGGATGGCTGCATCAAGCCCAAGGATGTGAAGGTGCGTCCGGCCGCCGAAGGCAAGCTCGATCTGCTGGTAGTGCTCGACTTCCGCATGTCGACCACTTGCCTGTATGGCGACATCGTATTGCCGACCGCGACCTGGTACGAAAAGGACGACCTCAACACGTCCGACATGCACCCCTTCATCCACCCCTTGTCGGAAGCGGTGCAGCCGCTGTGGCAGTCGAAGTCGGACTGGGAAATCTACAAGGGACTGGCCGAGAAATTCTCGGAAATCGGCGGCGACTATCTGGGCACGCAAAACGACTTGATCCTGTC